>DAOVNV010000200.1 GCA_030630015.1 Desulfuromonadales bacterium
ATCCAGTTTCCGCCGCCGCCAAGGCTATGGCGGACAGGCTGAGTGCTGAGCGCCAGCCGTCGCTGAAGCTATGGCGTGGCAAGCTGAGCGATGAGGGAATCGTCGCGTTACGCGGGGCGGGGTTGACGTTCACCAAAGATGGCAGTACCGATGCGAACCAGGGTCGCTCCCTCTTCGATCGCGACCGTGAAGTCGTGGCTCATGCCCATGGACAGTTCGTCCATGATGACGCCGGGCAGGTTGCAGTCAGCCAGGTGTTCAGCCAGTTCCCGCAACTGGCGGAAATAGGGTCGGACCTCTTCCGGGTCGGGGCAGAAGGGCGGCAGGGTCATCAAACCGCGAATTCTGATATTCGGCAACAGAGCAATCGACCGCACCAGGCTCTCGACTTCGTTCACGGTCGCTCCTGATTTGCTCGCCTCCTGCCCCAGGTTGACTTGGATCAGGATATTCGCTGTCTGACCGATTTTGCCCCAGACTCGGTTGATCTCCTTTGCCAGCGACAGTCGGTCGACCGAATGAATCAGGCTGGTTCTGCCGGCCAGATATTTCACCTTGTTGCTCTGCAAATGCCCGAGAAAGTGCCACTCTGCCCGGGCTTCAATCTGATCGGTCTTGGCGACCAGCTCCTGCACGTAGCTTTCACCGATCAAGGTCTGGCCGGCGGCGAGGGCCTCTTCGACCAGCTCGGCCGGCTTGGTCTTGGCGACCGCAACCAGACGCACCTCGGCGGGGTTGCGCCCGCACTCCTGGCAGGTCGTTTCGATCTGTTGGCGGATGCTGGCAAGATTGGCGGCAATATCCATGGTCAGATGATTTCCAATGAAGCGACAATGTTCATGTCGTTGAGGCTGCGGAACTCGTGAAAAGTTGCCAGGCACCCATCTCCTCAAGGGTGGCGATGACCTCGCAGAGCGGCAGTCCCACGACGTTGGTATAGCTGCCCTCGATGCGCGGCACCATAAAGGCGCCGATCCCCTGGATGGCATAGGAGCCCGCCTTGTCAAAGGGCTCACCTGTAGCAATGTACTCCCCGATTTCCGCTTCTGTCAACTGCTTGAAATAGACCCGCGTCGTCACGGCGGCGCTGCGGGTCTCGCCGGTCTGACGGTCATGCACGGCATAGCCGGAGATGACCCGGTGCGTCCGGCCTGACAGGCTGCGCAGCATGGCTGCCGCTTCCTCGGCGTCAGCCGGTTTGCCGAGGATCACATCGTCCCGCACTACGATCGTATCGCTGCCGATGAACCAGCGGCCAACCACTTCGCTGCGACCGGCCACTTCGAGAGATTTTTCTTCGCTGAGCCGAATGGCATGCTGCTCCGGTGTTTCATCGGGCAGGATGTTTTCCTCAGTGCAGCTTGGGATTACCTGAAACTCAAGCCCGACCCGGGCCAGCAGTTCACGGCGGCGGGGCGATGCGGAGGCGAGGATGATGTCTGAAATATTGGTCATGAGAAATATTTTTCGTTCAAAGCTGGTTAAATGCTCAGGCTATTGAATGCATACTCAGATCAGACTTTGTATCAGATTTGAAGACAGCAGACAATCTTCGTGTAACGATCCTCGGGTTGAACCTGGAACCACTAAAAAAGCCGTCGCTCCGAAACGGAGCGACGGCCCTTTGTGATCCAAAATGCTGCGCGTACCGATTATTTCTTGTGTTGGGCGCGCATCGACTTGGCCAGTTCCTTAATTTCGCCCAAGTCCTGGGTCATCATGTTCCAGCCGTACCAGTAGGCGTAATCCGGGTTGACGTGGAAGAACGCCTGGTAAGCCCGCATGCGATGCTTGAAATACATCTGCAACAGAACCTGATCGATATAGGACAGGTCGTCGAGATTTTCATCCCAGTTGGCGCCATTGGTGTGCATCAGGGCCAGGATGAACGGATAGTTGGAGGGGTAGCCTTCAGGTTTCTTGATGATGCCTTCCTTGTAAAGGGCCGCCACGGTTTCAATGGCCTCGGCCATCAGGCGGTCGGACTTGGTCAGGATCGCATCACCCATATCGAGCTGCTCCTTGGCATAGGCGTAGGAGTGGCACTCGGTACAGGTATTGAGCATCTTGTCGCGCTGCTTCTGCCAGGAAGCCTGGTCGAGGCGGGCCATGTCGACAGCTTTGACGGCATCCAGAATGGCGGTAGGTTCACCCGTTTCAGGATCGAGAACACCCAGGGCCTTGAGGATGACAACGCGGTCAGCAGCGGCCTGGGGATCTTCCGGTAAAGGCAGGCGAACACCGAGGAAACCCCATGCCGTATGATTTTCGTGGGTGCCGTCGGGCAGGTGGCAGGTCTGACAGGTAGGCGCAACAGCTCCTTCGGGCAGGTCGCCGTCTTTCCTGGCGAAATAACGCGCGCCGTGCTTGGAGCTGGACCACATCTCCCATTGGGGATGATCGTAACCCATGTGGCACTGCTGGCAGGCCTTGGGATTATTGGCCTCTTTTTTCGAGAAGGAATGTCGGGTGTGGCACTCGTCGCAGGAGTTGGTCTGGTAGCGGTAGCCTTTGGCCAGCTGATCAGCCTTTTGCTCTTCGGACTTGATGCCCATATTGTGGCAGCCGCCGCAACCGCGTCCGCCCTCGATCAACTCATCGGGTGCAAAATGGGTTGCCGGAATCGCGTTGAGGACTGTCCAGCCGTAGTTGTGTTTGCCATGGGAGAAAGAAGTGAATTGCTCTTCATGGCATTGGGCGCAGACTTTTTCGTCCGGGAGTTGCGCCTTCTTGTAATCTGCGGCGGTGCTGTGCTCTTCTCCGTGGCAGACAGAGCAGGTAATGTCATTGTCAGCGTGCTTGCTGACCTTCCAGTCCTGTACCTGTCCGGGCGAAATTTTGCTGTGACAGTCGATGCAGCTGTCACCAGCCATGGCGGTGGTGGTCCAGAGCAATGGCAGCATTGCGCAGGCCATGAAAACAACAAGCTTTTTCATTGGGGTCCTCCTTTGAATGTGACGCAGGCGACTGGGGTTGGCCGTTGAGGTGTTCAACGACGTGGCGGCAACCGTGAACCTGCAACTGAACACAGAAGTTGTTTCGCGTGCTAAGCTTATAAAGGCTACCTCATTCGGTCACTTTTTCAAGGAACTACCTGCAAGCAAAAAAGTTTGAAAAAGTCAGCCCGGTATATTTTTATCGGGCTGACTTTTTTCAACTTTCGGGAATCATGCAATTCATCCATGACGAAAAGCGGAAATAAGGAAAGGTGAGGTGTTTCAGGGATGGCCAATCTCCGCAAGAATTTTCCTGGCGATGGATTGGAATCTATGGGCAGCGTCTGATTTAGGAGCTGAGATCATCAGCGGCTCACCCGAGTCTCCTCCTTGCCTGATTTCAAGTTCGATCGGAACCTCTCCCAGGAGGGGCAATCCTAATTCTTCACTGAGTTTTGCCCCGCCGCCTGCACCAAAAATCTCGATCGGCTCAGAGGAGTGCCCGCACATGAAGTACGACATGTTTTCCACCAGGCCGATAATATTCAGATCAAAAGTCCTGAACAGCTCGACAGAACGTCGCACATCGGCCAAGGCCACCTCCTGGGGAGTGGTTACCATCAGCACGGCGGCCTTAGGGATCGACTGGGCGACTGTAATGGAAGGATCTCCTGTTCCAGGAGGCAGGTCGATTACCAAGTAATCCAGTTCGCCCCACATCACCTGCCCAAGCAACTGGTTGATTGCCTTGCCGACCATGGGGCCACGCCAGATAAAGGCCTGTCCCTCTTTGCTCAGCATCCCCAGCGACATCACCTGGAGCCCGAATTTCTGAACCGGGATGATCATCTTGTTTTCCCATTCCGGGGCTTCATTCATTCCCAGCATCACCGATACGCTGGGTCCATAAACGTCCGCATCCAGAAGGCCCACCTGATTACCTTCTGCAGCCAGGGCCAGGGCGATATTCACCGCAATCGTCGTCTTGCCCACACCGCCCTTGCCGCTGGCAACGGCCAGGACATGTCGCACTTTCTCAACCCCCTGCAGGGGGTGCTTTGGAAACAGCTCCTGAAGCTCCTGTTGGCTCAGGGTTGTCAGCTGTACCTCCACATTTGCAACCTCCGGCAAGGCTTCAAGCACCTGCTTGATCTCCTCGACCATGGCATTCTTTTTCGGGCACTTGGATGTGGTGAGCGCCAAGGTCAGACTGACGCGTCCATCCTCGACCGAAATATCACGGATCATGCCGAGCTCAAGCAGACTTTTCTTTAGCTCGGGATCCTGAA
>DAOVNV010000047.1 GCA_030630015.1 Desulfuromonadales bacterium
ACGGCAGTCCGGCCTGCTTAAGTTTGGCGAGAGCGGCACTGCTCTTGGCCATCTGCATCAGGGACAGGATACTCTCCTGCATGCGGGCGCCCCCGGACGAGGAGAAAACCAGGACGGGGGCACGCATCTCCAGGCCCAGTTCAATCGCCCGGGTGATTTTTTCACCGACCACGGACCCCATGCTGCCGCCCATGAAACTGAAATCGAACACAGCAACCACAGCCGGCAGCCCTTCGATGGTGCCGGAACCGGTAACAACGGCATCCCCGCCACCGCTCTTCTTGAGCGAGGCCTTGATCCGATCGCTGTATTTCTTGGAATCCTTGAACTTGAGAAAATCGACGGACGTCATCTCCGCATCGGTTTCAACAAACGACCCGTCATCCAGAACCAGGGCAATCCGCTCCCTGGCACTGATGCGAAAGTGATAGTCGCACTTGGGACAAACCTTCAGATTGCGCTCGATTTCCTTGGTATAGATAATTTCGTTGCAGTTTTTACACTTGGTCCAAAGCCCTTCGGGCATCTGGACCTTTTTTGCTTCAACCGGTGCAATCGGTGCTTTCGACTTTTTAAACCAGGCCATGATCAAACCTCGCGGATCGGGACGGCTCCCGGTAATGAATAGAACCGTTCGTTGCCATCAGAATTAACTGCAGTAGCCCCAGCATTCCAGGACACTGTGAACTCTCTGCTGAGAAAGGAACTTCATATAAAATATTTTGACCGGCAAATCGGGATTGTCCAGTCTTCAAGACCCTCTTCACAGAAGTTTCGAAAAATCGAAAGTATCTGCCCGGCCCGGCTCTCTGCCAGGGAGCCTCCTAGGGAACGGCTGACCGGACTCCTTTTTTAAGGGCCTTGACAAAACGGGCCACTTCTTCAATAAGCGTCTCGGACCGGCCATGGGTGGCAATGATCTTGACCAGGGCACTGCCGACAACCACGGCATCCGAAAAACCGGCAATGTTGCGGGCCGCCTCGGGAGTGGTCACCCCGAAACCCACGGCTACGGGAACCCGGCTGGTTTCTTGCAATTCGGCAACAACACCCCGGATCGATTCGGCATCAACCTGTTGACTGCCCGTCACTCCAGTCATCGAGACATAATAGAGAAACCCCTCGGCCGCTTCAGCCAGACGGGTCATGCGCTGTTTGTCGGTGGTCGGGGCCAACAGGGTGATCAGGTCGACTCCCGCAGCACGCAGAAACGGCTGAAACTCCCCCGCCTCTTCAGGCGGTAGGTCGACCAGTAAAAGGCCGTCGATCCCTGCAGCGGCGGCATCCCTGGCAAAACGTTCGGGACCGTAGCTGAAAATCGGATTGTAGTAACCCATCAGGATGATCGGCGTATTGGTATGCTGACGCACCCGTTCGACCATTGCCAGAATACCCGCCAGCGTCGTACCGGCGGCCAGTGCCCGTTCCGAAGAAGCCTGGATCGTCGGCCCGTCAGCCATGGGATCGGAGAAGGGGAAACCAAGCTCGATCAGGTCGGCGCCGGCTTCGACCAGGGCGTGGACAATCTTTTCGCTGGTTGCCAGATCCGGATCCCCGGCGGTAACGAACGTAATGAGAGCTTTTTCTCCGCGCTCCCTGAGGCTACCCAAGCTTTGTTCAATGCGTGACATATACAACCCGTTAAATATGTGATTTCATAATGTTATAAGATACCAGGGGTTCTTTTCAACCTGAATCCTCGGTTATCTGTTCCTTATCAACCAGGTCAAGTGCCAGTGTCAGAAGATCGAGAAACATCTCTTTGGTCATTCTGCCGGTCTGCACATTATAACGACTGGTATGATAACAGCTGAGCAACCAACGCCCATCCGGCAAGAGAGCGCAGGCCGCATGCCCGAACGGATAGTCGGCGAGACGCTTGACCAGCCCTTGGGACTTCAGCAGATGCAGCAGGCTGGTATGGGCGCCCACGCCCAGGGTAATGATCACCCGCAGTTTCTGCAGCCGGGACAACTCCTCTGCAAGGAATGGCCGGCAGGCCTCGAATTCCCCGGCATTCGGACGGTTGTCGGGCGGCAGGCATTTAACCGCATTGGTGATGTACAGGTCGCGCAGCACCAGGCCATCGTCACGATGCAAGGCCTCGGGCTGGTTGGCCAGACCGGCACGGGACAGTAGCGGGTACATGAAGTCGCCCGCGCCATCGCCGGTAAAGGGCCGCCCCGTCCGGTTGGCGCCGTGCGCACCGGGGGCCAGGCCCACCAGGCAAATCCGTGCCGCAGGATCGCCGAAACCGGGGACGGGGCGGTTCCAGTAATCCCCGAGCTGCAATCCCCGCCGCGGGCGGACCGAGGCTATATGTTCGATCAAGCGGTGGCATTGGCGGCAACCGACCAGATCCGTCAGGTCATTCACCGTTTCGAGGGGCCCTTCTGCTCCCCGCTTTTTGGCCGGCGCGGCCGACGGTGCGGCCGACGATTCCTGCCCTGGCCGCCGCTTTTCTCGGGGACCGGCGCTTTCTTGCGCGGAACCGACCGCTTGTAATCCCAGAAAAAGTCCTCATCCTCAGGGAAACGGCTCGGAATTTTGCGGCCGATATACTCTTCGATATCCGGCAGGTGAAAGACCATATCCTCATCGGCAAAACTGATCGCTTTGCCACCAGCACCAGCCCTGGCCGTGCGGCCGATGCGGTGCACGTAATCCTCGGAGTCCTGGGGCAGATCATAGTTGATCACGTGAGTGACATCGTCGATATGCAGCCCCCGTGAAGCAACATCGGTCGCAACCAGATAATTCAGGCGCCCTGCCTTAAATTCATCCAGCAGGCGCATCCGTTTGCGTTGGGGGATGTCCCCGGACAATACGGCCGCCTTGTAATCGTTGGCTTTGAGCCGCTCGGACAGGTACTCCGCCTCCCGCTTGGTGTTGACGAAAGTCAGAACGCGGGTCATCTCCGCGTCCTGCCTGATCAGGCCCATCAGCAACGCAAACTTTTCGCGCCGTGAAACATGATAGAGGATTTGTTCGACCCTTTCCGCGGTCACCTGCTCCGGAGCGATCCTGACCTTTTCGGGCAGGTCCATGAACTCGTAAGCCAGCTCCATGACCCGCTGCGACAGGGTTGCCGAAAAAAGCATGGTCTGCCGCTTATTGTAAGGCGGCAACTGGCGCAGGATATAGCGCAGGTCCTTGATAAAGCCCATGTCGAACATACGGTCAGCCTCATCGACCACCATCACCTCGACCTGGCGCAGGCTGAATACCTTTTGCTTGTAATAATCGATCAGGCGGCCGGGCGTGGCCACGATCACATCAACCCCATCCTTGAGCGCCTGGCGCTGTTTGTCGTAATCAACCCCGCCAAAGATCGGCTGCACTTTCAGGGGGCAATGCGATCCGAGGGTCTCGGCATCCGCGCAGATCTGCACAACCAGTTCACGGGTAGGAGCCAGGATCAGGGCCCTGGGGTTGCGTCTGCTCGGCTTTGGACTATCAAGCAAACGGGTGAACAGAGCGATCAGGAAGGCCGCCGTCTTGCCGGTCCCGGTTTGCGCCTGGGCCGCAACGTCTTTGCCGCTCAGAGCCAGCGGAATCGCTTCCTCCTGCACCGGGGTCAGTTCAATAAACCCTGCATCCTCAATGCCGCTCATAACCTGCTCAGACAGTTTCAGTTCGGTAAATTTCATTTCTATCCTGTAGGACGACGTAACAATCGTCCGTTATGATTTCGAAGGGATTCTCGCGTCCCTCGTCCCGCGTTCCGCGTTCCACAGACATTCATCTGACATGTCAGATGAATGTCTAAAGCTCCATCCCGGCCGCTTCGGCCACTGTATGGATATCTTTGTCACCACGCCCTGAAAGGCAGACCAGAATCGCCTGATCGCGACTCATCTGCGGGGCGACCTTGAGCACCTGGGCAATGGCGTGAGCACTTTCCAGGGCGGGCAGAATGCCTTCGAGCCGCGTCATCAGATGGAAGGCATCCAGCGCCTCCAGGTCGGTGACGGAAACATACTCGGCACGCTTGATTTCGTGCAGGTAGGCATGTTCGGGGCCAACCCCCGGATAGTCAAGCCCGGCGGAAACCGAATGAGCATGTTCGATCTGGCCGTCCTCATCCTGCAGCAGGTAAGTCTTGTTGCCGTGCAGAACCCCGACCTTTCCGGCACCGATACTGGCTGCATGGCGGCCAGTTTCCACACCCAGGCCTGCGGCCTCGACGCCCAGCAGTCGCACACCCTCATCCCCCATAAACGGGTAGAACAAGCCCATGGCATTGGAGCCTCCCCCGATGCAGGCCACCGCCAGGTCGGGAAGCCTGCCGTGCTCTGCCAGTATCTGCTCCCGGGCTTCCTGGCCAATCACCGTCTGGAAATCTCTGACCAGCATCGGGTAGGGATGAGGTCCGGCCACCGTTCCAATCACGTAAAAGGTGTCACGTACGTTGGTCACCCAATAGCGCAGCGCCTCGTTCATGGCGTCCTTGAGGGTCGACGTGCCGCTGTCAACCGGCCAGACCCTGGCTCCGAGCAGTTTCATACGGTACACGTTGAGAGCCTGGCGCCGAATATCTTCTTCGCCCATGAAGACGTCGCACTCCATGCCGAACAGGGCGGCAACCGTTGCAGTTGCAACACCATGCTGGCCGGCCCCGGTCTCAGCGATCACTTTGCGTTTGCCCATTCGTCTTGCGAGCAGCGCCTGACCGACTGTATTGTTGACTTTATGAGCCCCGGTGTGGTTCAGGTCTTCACGCTTCAAATAAATTTTTGCGCCACCGCAATGTTCAGTCAGCCGGCTTGCCAGGAAAAGGGGGCTCGGTCGTCCCACGTAATTGTGCAGGTAGTGGGTCAACTCTTGCTGAAAAAGTGGATCAGCCTGGGCTTCTTTGTAGGCCTCGTCCAGTTCCAGC
Organism: Desulfuromonadales bacterium; assembly: GCA_030630015.1. Taxonomy (GTDB): domain Bacteria; phylum Desulfobacterota; class Desulfuromonadia; order Desulfuromonadales; family BM103; genus JAQYVZ01. The sequence goes on from DAOVNV010000047.1 coordinate 4,880, forward strand.
AGGGCCGGCATCAGGGTTTCGGCAACATAGCGCCCGCCGAATTGACCGAAGTGGCCATATTGATCAGGTTGTTTGTACATAACTAGACAGGCTCCTTGGCCCTCTGAATAAACTGAGCAACTTTGCGCGGGTTTTTTCGACCAGGTTCAGTTTCCACCCCGCTGGAGACATCAACCGCATAGGGCCGAACAGCCCTGACCGCTGCAGCAACATTTTCGGGGTTCAAGCCGCCCGCAAGAATCAGCGGCCGCGATTCGGCGATTTGTGCGGCCAGGTCCCAATCACTGAGCTGTCCTGTTCCGCCGAACTGGCCCGGGACGCATGCATCCAGCAGAAGCGCGGAAACCTGGTAATCGGACAGGGCTTCGACCTTGTCCTGACCCGAGATCCGCAGAGCCTTGATGACCCGGTACGGCGGAAAGTTACACTGTTCCGGGCCTTCGTCGCCATGCAGCTGGATCGTGTTCAAACCGCAGTATTCAACTGTCCTGATAATGCTGGAAGGAAGTTCGTTGACGAACAATCCGACGCAGGTCAGCAACGGCGGCAGTTCAGCGATGATCTGCCTGGCCCGGTCCGGTTCCACGTAACGCGGACTTTCCGGAAAAAACACGAAGCCGAGAGCGTCCGCACCGCAAGAGACCGCATGCAGGGCATCGTCCAGGTTGGTTATGCCGCAGATCTTGACCCTGACCATTTCGTTTCGACTCCTAACCTTTTCCGGGCAGCTTCTCCCAAAAAACTACCGGCATCAATCGTTCAGCAGTTCAGCCAGTTTGGCGCAGATGTCCGTTTCGCGCATCAGGCTCTCGCCGATCAGAAAAGCGCGTGCGGAGTACTGCTGCAGACGCACGATTTCGGCACGTCCCGAAATGCCGCTTTCCGCGACAACCAGGCGATCTTCCGGAACGAGCGGGGCCAATGTTTCGGTGATGCCAAGATCTGTATTGAAGGTCTTCAGATCGCGATTATTGATGCCAACGAGATCGACCGGCAGGCGCAGCGCCACGTCCAATTCAGCCCTGTTGTGAACTTCGAACAGGATATCCAGCCCCAGGTTATGCGCGCAGTCGGCCAGATCCCTCAACTGAGGTTCAGGCAGGGCAGCGGCTATCAGCAGGACAGCATCAGCACCGAATGCGCGAGCCTCGAAAACCTGATAGGGGTCAATGATAAAATCCTTGCGCAGCAGCGGCAGGGCGACGGCTTCGCGTATCTGTTCAAGATAAGCCAGATCACCGAAGAAAAAATCACGATCGGTCAGTACTGACAGGCACGCGGCGCCACCGGCTTCGTAGTCTCGTGCAATGGAGACCGGGTCAAAATCGGGCCGGATAATCCCCTTTGAAGGAGATCCCTTCTTGACCTCGGCAATGATCGCGGTACCCTCTGCGGCAACTTGCCGCAAGGTTGTGGCGAAGCCACGCAACGGCCCGGCAGAAGCCGCTTTACACTGCATGTCCCGCAAGGGAATCTGCTGCCTGGCCTGTTCGACTTCCAGACTCTTTCTGGCGAGTATTTTATCCAGTATCATGGTTTAAATCGATGTCCCCGCCGCGCCGGCACGACAGCCACCAGGCAGGGTTGATTACTCATTCGTCATGGCAACCAGCTGGTCAAGTTTTTCCAGGGCTCTGCCTTCCGCGATGGCCGCACTGGCCATCACCAACCCGGCAGGGACATCAGCAGCAACGCCGGCAGCCACCAGCCCGAACGCTGCGTTGAGCAAGACCACATCACGCCTTGGTCCTGCTTTCCCACTGAGGATTTCCCGGACAATTTCGGCATTTTCTTCAGCATCGCCTCCCTGCAGATCAGAGAGTTTACAACAGGTCAGGCCGACGTCCTCGGGAGTGATCGTGTGAAGCGTAACCTCACCATCCCTGATTTCAGCCACATCCGTTGACCCGGTCAGAGTCACTTCATCCATGCCATCCTGACCGTGGACAATGAATCCGCGCCGGCAGCCGAGCTTTGCCAGCACCCGGGCCATGACCTCGACCAGGCTCTGCCGGTACACGCCGAGCACTTGACAGTCGGCAGAGGCCGGATTGGTCAGCGGTCCGAGAATATTGAAAATGGTCCGGATGCCTATTTCGCGGCGCGGCCCGATGGCATGTTTCATAGCGCCGTGCAGTGCGGGCGCAAACAGGAAGCCGATTCCGATGGCATTGATGCACTGCGCCACTTTTTCCGGAGTCACCCCGAGGTTGACGCCCAAAGCCTCGAGCACATCGGCACTGCCGCACGCCGAGGAAACACTACGATTGCCATGCTTGGCAACCTTCACACCGCAGGCAGCAACCACGAAAGCCACTGTCGTCGAGATATTGAAGCTCTTGGTGCCGCTGCCGCCAGTCCCACAGGTATCGAGAATCGTTTCCCGGTCGAGATTGATTTCTTCCCGGTCCAGATCGAGGACCCTACCGACCCTTATCGGCGTCGCCCGCTCGCGCATGACCCGGGCCGCACCAGTAATCTCGGCAACCGTCTCACCCTTCATGCGCAGTGCAGTTATGAATGATCCGACCTGGGCGGGGGTTGCCTCCCCCCCCATGATCTCGTTCATTACATCGACCATTTCCGCTTCGGAAAGATCCTGCCTGTCGACAATTTTATTAATCGCTTCTTTGATCATAATATGTCCTACACTTATGTCTTAAGTCTTCAGCCCAGGAGCCTGTCATAGCGGAGGATGCAAATAGTCCGACAGCCTCCTAACTAGTCATCTCCAGAAAGTTTTTCAGAAGCTGCATTCCCTCGACGGTCACAATCGATTCAGGATGAAACTGGACACCCCAAACGGGCAGGTCACGGTGACGCAGTCCCATGATCTCTTTCTCGGCCGTCCAGGCCGTAACTTCCAGGCAGTCCGGCAAGCTCGCTCTCTCAACCAGGAGAGAATGATAACGGGTCGCATCAAAGGGCTGACTCAAGCCGGCAAACAGTTCACGGTTATCATGATGAACCGGGCTGGTCTTGCCGTGCATCAGGCGGTCCGCCCGCACGATTTTGCCACCGAAGGCCTGTCCGATCGACTGGTGTCCGAGGCACACCCCGAGGATTGGCAACTTCCCGGCCAACTGCTGAATGGCAGCAACCGAAATACCGGCATCGGCAGGAGTGCAAGGCCCGGGAGACACAACCAGTCGGGTCGGCTGAAGGTTCAGAATTTCTTCAACGCTGATCTTGTCGTTGCGGTGAACCTCAACCTCCGCGCCGAGTTCCCGAAAGTACTGGACGAGATTGTAGGTAAACGAATCGTAATTATCGATCATCAGGAGCATATCAGTCCAACCCCTGCCGCGCCATGGCAATGGCGGACTTGACCCCCATTGCCTTGTCGACAGTTTCCTGGTACTCGGCAGCCGGATCAGAATCAGCGACAATCCCGGCCCCGGCCTGCAGGTAAATTTTACCGTCGTGAACAACCAGGGTACGAATGGCAATCGCCAGATCCATATTGCCGGCAAATGAGATATAGCCTACAGCACCCCCATAAATTTCGCGACGGCACGGTTCCAGTTCCTCGATGATCTCCATCGCACGGATTTTTGGCGCTCCGCTCAGGGTCCCAGCCGGGAAAGTCGCCCGGAAAACATCCAGGGCATCCTTGCCTGGCAAAAGTTGCCCGCTGACATTCGAAACGATGTGCATGACATGCGAATAACGCTCGACCACCATCAACTCATCGACAATGACACTGCCGGTGGCGCAGACCCGCCCCAAGTCGTTGCGACCCAGATCAACCAGCATGATGTGCTCGGCGCGTTCCTTGGGATCAGCCAGCAATTCGTGTTCGAGTTGGATATCTTCCTCTGGGGCCTGTCCTCGCGGTCGCGTCCCGGCAATCGGGCGCACCTCCACGTGATCACCTTCCTTGCGGACCAGGACCTCCGGTGAGGCACCGATCACCCGGGTCCCATCGTGTTGTAGATAGTACATGTATGGTGAAGGATTGATGGTGCGCAGGGCGCGGTAGATGTCAAACGGATCGACATCCAGATCACCCGAAAAGCGCTGGGACAGAACCACTTGGATCACATCACCGGCCCGGACATAGTCCTTGCAGCGACGGACCGCAGCCTCAAAATCAGCCTTGGTGAAATTTGAGGCAAGGTCCTCCGTTGCGCAGCTTGCAGGAAACTCGGGACGTTCCGGAAGCGGCGCTCTCAGTTGATCGACCAGCCTGTCTATCGCTTGCACGGCCCGGTCATACGCGTCTGACGGGTCGTCGGATTCTGACAGATGGACATTGCTGACTACTTTGATTTTCTGACGCATATTATCAAAGATCAGCAGTGTCTCGGTAATCTGGAAATAACTGTCCCATGTGCCGATTTCCGCCTGGTTCAACTCGGGCAGACTTTCCACATGGCGTACCATATCGTAGCCCAGATAGCCTACCGCACCACCGAAAAACCGCGGCAGGTCGGGGATCTCAACCGGATGGTAAGGCTCCAAAAAAGCCTTGAGTTCAACCAGGGGGTCTGCAACTTCACCGGAGTGGACGACCTCATCCTTTGCGAGGATTTCGAAATAGTTGTCGCGCGAACGGAAGACCCGCCCGGAGCCAACCCCCAAAAAGGAATAACGGGCCCACTTCTCCCCTCCCTCGATACTTTCGAGCAGGAAAGCTGACCGGTTATCGTCAATTTTACGAAATGCCGAAACCGGTGTCTCCATGTCAGCAAGAATCTCCCTGTAGACAGGAATCAGGTTGCCGCGGTGAGCCAGTTCGACAAAATCGTTACGCAACGGAAAAAACATGGAAAAACCCCGGAACAAAAGAGAGTAAACCTAGCATAATCCTACTAATCCGGTCAAGGTTCGCAATCCCTGATCAAACGTTAGATGAGGAAAACGATTGACCCGTAGCGCCCGGCTTGCTATGCATGGGGGCGTTAAATTATTCACTGCTCAACAGACGATAAAATTTCCATATTGGGAACGAGCTATTCACCACTTATTTAGAGAGGTTAACCATGATCCGCGCAACAACAATGGACACTGTTAAAGTTCACTACACGGGAAAGCTTGCCGACGGCACGGTGTTTGACAAGTCTCCCGAAGACCGTCCCCTGCTTTTTATTCTGGGCAAGGAAGAAGTTATCGCGGGGTTTGACGAAGCCATTACCGGCATGTACCAGGGGGAAGAGAAAACCGTCGTCATCGAACCGGACAAGGCATACGGGCCCTCCAATGCTGACCTGATCCAGGAAGTAGACCGTAAAGACCTTCCCTCAGACATCGAACTCACTGAAGGCGGTCAGTTGGAAGTGACCCGTGAAGACGGCAGCAAGGTGCTGATCATGATAAGTGCCCTGAGCGATGACAAAGTCACCCTTGATGCGAACCATCCCCTGGCAGGCAAACAGCTGACCTTCGAAATCAAACTTCTGGAGGTCAGGAAAGAACAGCCCAAACCCTCCCTGCCCCCCCTACCGGATCAACCTGAACAAAACCTGGGGCCCTAACTGTAAGTCATCAACGGATCCAGATTAAACTAAAAAACCGCGACAAGGAGAAACTCCTGTCGCGGTTTTTTAATGAGCCATGTAATGACTGTATCAGTCTTTTTTCTCTTCTTCAGCCGGAGCTTCTTCAGCGGCTTTCTCTTCGTCTACCGAGGACTCTTCAACCGGAGTCTCTTCTTCGACGGGAGCTTCCTCTTCGGTTTCTTCGACCGCAACCTCTTCAACCGGAGCGGGCGCAACCTCTTTGGCCGGCTTGCTTTTTTTCGGCTTGGCAGTGAACTCTTCCTCTACCAGTTCGATCAAAGACATAGCAGCGTTATCGCCAGTACGGTGACCCAGTTTGATGATCCGGGTATAACCACCGGGGCGTTCAAGATAACGGGGGGCGATGCGCTCAAACAGCTTGGTGACAACCTTATTGTCCATGACAACCTGCATGACCTGACGGCGCGCATGCAGATCTCCACGCTTGGCCAGGGTAATCAGCTTCTCAGCGATTTTACGCAGTTCCTTGGCTCTGGCGTCGGTCGTCTTAATCTTCTCATGGTCAAACAGAGAAGTTACCATATTGCGCATCATCGCCTTGCGATGGCTTGTATTGCGGCCTAATTTCCTACCGGATTTTCTATGTCGCATTGATCTATGGGCCCTTTCTCTCGATTACATTAACACAAGCCTGACTGTTAGAGCTCTTCCTGGCTCTTTTCAATCATCTTGAGGTATTCAGGGTCGGGGAAGCCTTCCAGGTCAACGCCCAGGTTCAAGCCCATTTCGGCAAGGATATCCTTGATTTCATTCAGGGATTTGCGGCCAAAATTCTGGGTCTTAAGCATTTCGGCTTCACTCTTCTGCACCAGTTCGCCAATCAGCCGGATGTTGGCGTTCTTGAGACAGTTGGCGCTACGCACAGACAGCTCGAGTTCGTCAACCCGACGGTAAAGATTTTCATTGATCGTCTTGCCGCTGCTCTCTGCTTCGACATCAACCTCCGGCTCAAACTCTTCATCGAAATTAATAAACAGCTGCATCTGGTCTTTCACGATCTTGGCTGCATATGCCAAAGCATCATCTGGCTTGGCGCTGCCGTCGGTCCAGATTTCAAGCACCAGTTTATCGTAATCAGTGACTTGCCCGACACGGGCATTGCTTACGTTGTAGTTAACCTTGGTAATCGGCGAGAAAAGCGCGTCGATCGGAATCGTGCCGACCGGTGCCTTTTCGTCACGATTGCGTTCTGCGGGAACATAGCCCTTGCCCATGGCGACAACCATGTCGATTTCGACATCGGCTTCTTTCCCACAGGTTGCAATGTGCAGATCGGGGTTCAGAATCTCAACATTGGGATCGGTGACAATATCGCCGGCAGTAATCACGCCGGCACCCTTCTTGACGATCCGCACGTTCCTCGGCTCATGACCATGCAGGGTAATCAGGACCCCTTTAAGGTTGAGAATGATGTCGGTCACATCTTCCGTGACACCGGGGATTGTTGAAAATTCGTGCAGGACACCTTTGATGCGCACCGAAATGATCGAGGCCCCCTGCAGCGAAGAAAGCAACACCCGCCGCAATGCGTTCCCAAGGGTCGTACCAAACCCTCGTTCGAAAGGCTCGGCAGTGAACTTCCCGTAATTATCCGTCAACGCATCAGAATCCACCTGAATACGCTTGGGCTTAATCAGTTCCCTCCAGTTTTTATACATGCGAATCCTCCATATGAGGTTGCGGGAGAGGCTATAATCGTCAGATAACTCTACTGGTTACTTCGAGTAGAGTTCAACGATCAGCTGCTCCTGGAACGCTGGCGTTGTCATCTCTGCGCGTACGGGCAAGGTCTTGAGCGTTGCCTTGAACGCATCCCGCTCCATCTCGACCCAGGAAGGAACCCCACGCCGCATGACACCGTCAAGAGCTTCATTGATGCGAACGATCTTGCGGCTCTTCTCGCGCAGCTCGACCACATCACCGGGACGAACCAGGTAAGATGGGATATTGACTTTGCGACCGTTGAGCAGGAAGTGACCGTGACGCACCAACTGGCGGGCTTCGCTTCTTGACGTGGCAAAACCCATGCGATAAACGGCGCTATCCAGACGACGTTCAAGAAGCACCAGCAGATTCTCGCCAGTCACGCCCTTCATGCGATCGGCTTTGTCAAAATACGCACGGAACTGCTTTTCAAGCAGTCCGTAAGTGCGCTTGACGCGCTGCTTTTCGCGAAGCTGCGTACCATAGTCAGACACCTTGATACGGCC
>DAOVNV010000251.1 GCA_030630015.1 Desulfuromonadales bacterium
CCGCAACCGTTCCCCGAAAGATTTCCTCGTGCAGTTTGGTCAACTCACGTGCCACGACCAGACTGCGCTCCGGTCCGAATTCGGCAAGCAAATCTTCCAAGGCTACAGTCAACCGGTGCGGCGCTTCGTAAAACACCAGGGTACGCGTTTCGGCACAAAGCTTCTGCAATAATTCGCGTCTGGCTTTGCTTTTGGCGGGGAGAAATCCTTCAAAGGCGAAACAATCGGTCGGCACACCGGCCACGCTTAACGCAGCCACCATGGCAGACGGCCCGGGGATGGCAATCACCCGAACGCCGGCGGCATGACAGGCCTGCACCAGCCGATAGCCCGGATCGGCGATCCCCGGTGTCCCGGCATCGCTGATCAAGGCCATATCCAGTCCGGAGCGGAGCTTTTCAAGCAGCGGCTCGACTTTCTGACGGGCGTTGTGTTCGTGGTAGGAGACCAACGGTGTCGAAATCTGGTAATGGGCAAGCAGTTTCCTGCTGTGGCGTGTGTCCTCGGCGGCGACCAGGTCCACATCCTTGAGGGTCTGGACTGCCCGATAGGTGATATCAGCCAGATTGCCGATCGGGGTGGCGACAATGAACAGGCTGCCGGCTCCTTTCTGCTGTCCCGCCACGGTCACTGCCGCCCCGAAACTGCAGGACGTTCCTCTTCCTCCAACTGCTCCAGTTCCGCCAACCAGAGCGCCGCACTGGCATCGCTCGGCATCCGCCAGTCGCCGCGCGGCGAGAGGGCGACGCTGCCGACCTTGGGTCCGTCCGGCAGGCAGGAGCGCTTGAACTGCTGGGCGAAAAAACGCTGGTAGAACAGCTTGAGCCAACGGCAAATTTCCTCGCGGGTATACTCTTCAGCAAACGCCTGGCAGGCAAGGTGCAGAACTTTGAGCGGTGCGAAGTGACAGCGAACCACCTGGAACAGGAAGAAGTCATGTAGTTCGTAGGGGCCAACGTGTTCCTCGGTCTTCTGGCTGATCATACCGTCTTCGTCGGGAGGCAACAGCTCAGGTGAAACCGGCGTGGCACAGATATCCTCAAGAATCGCCGCAGCAGCACCGGAGAACTCAACCTCGGCGCACCAATCGATCAGGTAGCGCACCAGGGTTTTCGGGATCGAGGCATTGACACCGTACATCGACATATGATCGCCGTTGTAGGTACACCAGCCGAGCGCTAATTCGGACAGGTCGCCGGTCCCGATCACCAGTCCGCCGGCCTGGTTGGCCAGATCCATGAGGATCTGGGTGCGTTCGCGTGCCTGGGAGTTTTCGTAGGTGATATCGTGATTGTCCGGATCCTGAGCGATGTCGGCAAAATGCTGAGTCACCGCCGCATCAATAGAAATGGTTTTCAGGCTGACACCCAACTCTTTCGCCAATTCCGTAGCGTTGTTACGGGTGCGTTCAGTTGTGCCAAAACCGGGCATCGTAACCGCGAGGATTCCAGAGCGGGGCAGTCCGAGCCTGTCGAAGGCTTTGACCGTCACCAACAGGGCCAAAGTCGAATCCAGCCCCCCGGAGATACCGACCACGACCCGCCCACTGCCGGTATGCTTGAGGCGCTTCATCAGTCCGGTGGTCTGGATGGCGAAGATTTCCTGGCAGCGTGCGTGACGCTCGCCCTCGGAAGATGGCACAAAGGGTGTCCGCGGCACCGGGCGCAGCAGACGATTGGCCAAACCGTTTCTGACAATCAGGGACAGGATTTCATATCCACCCTCAGGCAGCGCCATGGCGTAGCTGTTGTTGCGTAGCCGCTCATTGGTCAGTCGCTCGATGTCAACATCGGCAATGGCCATGCCAGTTTCAAACTGGAAACGCTCGGTTTCAGCCAGCAACTGGCCGTTTTCAGCGATCAGGCAATGCCCGGAAAAAACCAGGTCGGTACTCGATTCGCCTGGCCCGGCCGACGCATAAATATAGGCAGCCAGGCAGCGCGCCGACTGAGCCTCTACCAGGGCCTGCCGATAGGCACATTTACCCAGGGTCTCAGGGCTCGCCGAAAGGTTGAGAAGCACCGTCGCACCAGCAGCCGCCAATTGCCCACTGGGCGGACTGGCAACCCAGCCGTCCTCGCAGATTTCGATACCCAACACGGCTCCGGGAAAACCGTCCACACCGAACAGCAGGTCCGTTCCGAAAGGCGCCTCGATCCCGTCGATACTCAAAAGCCCGTCAACTGCGTCAACAGAACTGGAGAACCAACGTTCTTCGTAAAATTCGAGCGTGTTGGGCAGAAATGTTTTCGGGACGATACCAACAATTCTACCGCTATTGATCACAACCGCGGTATTAAACAAACGGCCCGCCTGGCGCAGCGGAGCCCCTACCACCAGCACTGTTTCCAGGTTGCGGCTGTACCTGGCCAGTTCGAGCAGACCTTCTTCGACCTTGTCCAGCAGCAGGGTCTGGTAAAACAGATCACCGCAACTGTAGCCGGTCACGGCCAGTTCAGGAAAGACGATAACCTGACAGCCGGCATCCACGGCCCGGTCCAACGCAGCCTTGATGGCCGACAGGTTGGCATTCACATCACCGACGATCACCTCTGGGGTGACTGCCGTAATCCGCAACAGGCCCAAGTCTCTCAAGTTTGCAGACACAGGGTACCTCCTTTTGAAATGATGTTATCTTACGGCGCGAACAGGGAAAAAGCAAACAGATAGGAGGAATGTAGAATACTACATGCAACCTCCCGGCCTCCCATGAATCGACCTGCGGCCCCGGAGGAGTTCCTCGTGTCGGCCACCCGGTTAGCGCCGCGCAGCCCCCGGCATCAACTCATCCTTGACAATCAAAAGCCCACATCTTCTTCCGTCTCCACAAATTTGCATAAATGCGAAAACCCGGAACAGGGGTATTGCAAAAAAGCAAGACAGTGTTTCCAATCCCCAATGATGACATAACCTATTGATTTTATACAATATAACATATACCAGAAATGGTTATGACTACTCAGATGTGTAACAAGGGCATTCTTATCAAACAAGAGTTTTGCTGAATTGCAAGAAACCGCCCA
>DAOVNV010000005.1 GCA_030630015.1 Desulfuromonadales bacterium
ATACTGCCCGCAGGCCACGCAAGATAACCCTGGACCCCTGGTCAACCACGTAATTGACGAGTAAACCCTCAAACGTGTCGACGTACACTCGCGCATCATCAGCGTAGAGTTCCTCGATCATGGCGATCCTCTCCGCCGTTGTGAACAGGCTGGTCTTCTCTGAATTGCGCGCTACGGCAATGATGATCTCATCAAAGACTTCGAGGCCTCGTTCGATGATATCCATGTGACCATAGGTGATTGGATCAAAGGATCCCGGATAGACAGCGATATTCTTACTCATGTAATCCCCTGTGAAAAAAATGGAGCATGGTTGATCCGTAGCGGCGCTGGTCAGTGCATTTCAGTTTGCCGGTATGTTGCGGGGCAGGATCTTTGACGCCAGTTTCCAGGCAGAGCAGGCCTTCCTTCGCCAGGAGCTCGAGAGTATCAATCGTTTCGAGCACGCGAGTCGCCCAATCCTGCCCGTAAGGCGGATCCATAAAAATCAGATCAAAAGGCCCTTTACCGGATAAACTATGCAGGGCCTTCAAGGCGTCACCCTCGAGAATCTGCGCCCTTTCGACAAAACCGCAACGTTCGAGATTCTCCCGAATAGTCTGCCTGGCTTGTCCTGCACTATCAATGAACCAAGCTGTGGATGCCCCCCGGCTCAAAGCCTCAATTCCCAGAGCGCCGGAGCCAGCAAAGATATCCAGCACTTTGAGGCCTTCCAGGGCTCCTGCCCGACTGTACAGCGTGCTGAAGAGTGCTTCCCTGACCCGATCAGTGGTCGGCCGGATATTTTTGCCCTTGAATGCAACCAGGCGCCTGCCGCGAACCGTTCCACCGATAACTCGCATAACCCTCTTGTCGTCATGCCGGGTTCATGACGGTTTCTGTCAGGATAAAATACCTTAAGGTGTCGGAAAAACTAGCACATTCGGGTAGATGGGTCAAGATAACCATCGTGAAAACAAGATTCTAAATAACTTCAGGTCCGGCTTGACAGCGGCATCTGAACACGTCTTTAATGGCATATTGTTGACTTGGAGGAGAATATGGAACGACCCGATCTGGCCAGTTATGCATCCCGCAGCGAATTAAGCCTCGGCAGGCAGCATGAGGAGCAATTTAAAGATGACCGGCCTGCCTTTGAACGGGACAGGGACCGCATCATTCATTGTGCGGCATTTCGGCGGCTCGAATATAAAACGCAGGTGTTCGTCAACCACGAGGGCGATTACTACCGGACTCGCCTGACTCACTCGCTTGAAGTCGCCCAGATCAGCCGTGGCATAGCCCGTCGGCTGAAATTAAATGAGGATCTGGTCGAAGCCCTGTCACTGGCTCACGACCTGGGTCATACGCCCTTCGGCCATACCGGGGAAGACGTTCTCAACCGACTCATGTCTGACTACGGTGGCTTCGAACACAATCGTCAATCATTGCGGATTGTCGAATGCCTTGAGGAACGCTACCCGTTTTTTGACGGTCTCAACCTGAGTTGGGAGACGCGCGAGGGGATCATCAAGCATTCTTCTGACTATGACAATCCGGACGTTTCGATCCTGCCGGTTTATCGTCCCGCATTGCATCCGGGGCTCGAAGCCCAGATCATCGATCTTGCCGATGAGATTGCGTATAATAACCACGATATAGATGATGGCCTTAAGGCGGGTTACCTCAAGCCAGATGAGTTGATGCAAGTCGAATTGTGGCAAGAGACCTATCTCAGAGTCAGGGAGAAGTTCCCGGCCCTGTCGGGGGAGCGCCTGATCCATCAGACGATCAGTCATCTGATCGGCTTCCTGATTCTCGATCTGGTCGAGAAAACGCAGGACAATCTTGTTCGAGCCGAAATCCGCAGTCTGGATGACGTGCGTGGCCACAGCGGCCAACTGGTGATGTTCAGTGATGCAACCACGCAAAAAAACCGCCAGTTGAAACGTTTCCTGTATGACCGTCTTTACCGGCATTACAAGGTTGAGCGCATGCGCATCAAGGCGGAACGTTTTTTAAAGCGCATCTTCGAAAGCTATATGGATTGTCCGACCCTGATGCCGGTCAGCTATCAGGATCGTTTTGCCGAACATGGCAAGGAGAGGGTTATCTGCGACTACGTGGCCGGTATGACCGATCGCTATGCCCTGGATGAATACAAACGCCTGTTCGAGCCTTACGAGAGGGTTTAAAGGCAGGTATGAGAGGCGCGAAGCGAGAGGTGCACAGCGGATTTTAAGGGATCTTGATCAATTCCTTTTCGCTGGAACGGTACAATAAAATTGTTTTACCGAGAACCTGTGCAACCGCAGAACCGGTCTGTTTCGCCAGTTCCGCTGCGACTGTACGCCGGTCAGTCAAGCAGCCTTCCTGAAGTTTCACCTTGATCAATTCGTGTACCTCCAGGGCCTCATCCACTGCGGCGACAACCTCTTCCGAGAGTTCCTGGCGACCGATCATGACGACCGGTTGGAGTTTATGGCCGAGACCGCGCAGGTAACGGGCCTGTTTGCCGGTCAGTTTCTTTGCCGGGGTGCCGTTGCTCATGATTCTTCCTTTATAATCTCTGGGATTTCAGATAGTCTGCTTTCTGTACGAGCGGGCACTATAGCATTCAGTGGAATCAGAGAAAAGACAGAAGGACATTAAAGGGGCAGTTATGTCTACACGTTTAAGCATCATCTGTGAAAATACGGTCGGTCGACCCATTCCGGCTATTGGTGAGCATGGTTTCTCCTGCCTGGTCGAACATCAGGGTGGATGCTGGCTGTTCGATACGGGGCAGGGGCACAGCCTGCTGCACAATCTTGATGTACTGGCTATCGATTCAAGCCGGATTGAGGGCGTGATCCTCAGCCACGGGCATTATGACCATGCCGGCGGACTTCTTGAGCTGCTGAAGAAAGTGGGGCCACGGCCTGTGTACGCACATCCGGATATTTTCCTGGAGCGGTACTGGCAGGGCCAGCATGAACGGCGATCTATCGGCGTACCTCACAGCAGGGCAGTTCTTGAAGCGGCCGGTGCAGAATTTCACTTTTATCAGGATTTTACGACGATTGCACAGGGCCTTCATTTCAGTGGCAAGATTCCCCGCATTACAGCCGCTGAAACGGGCGATGCGCATCTTGTCACCCCGGGTGCGGAGCCGGGGAGCTGGGTTCCCGATGCATTCGCCGATGATGCAGCACTCGCCATTGAAACGCCGCGCGGGCTGGTCGTTCTGCTCGGTTGCGCGCACGCAGGGTTGATCAACACGGTTCGTCATTTCCTGGATAAACTGGATCAGCCGCATATCTATGCTATTGTCGGCGGCACGCATCTCGGCCCGGCGAGCGATGCACAGTTTACCGAGACTCTCGACTTTCTCGAGGAAATCAAGGTCGAAAAGCTTGGCCTTTCGCACTGCACTGGCCAGATTCGGGCTGCGCAGGTTCACGCACGCTTTCCTAACAAGGTCTTTTTTGCCGCTGTTGGCTCGAGCCTTGAGGTGTAGAACTCTGGATTGTTTCAGCAGGGAGGGTGAGTGAGAGAGGTTTTTCACATATTGCTTGCGGATGATTCGCCTTTTTTCCGCACCATTGAGAGACAATTCCTTCAGAATACGCCTGCTGAAATTATTGAGGCGTCTGACAGTGAAGAGGTCTTTACTGCTCTTCGTGGAAAATCTCCCGACCTGATTTTTCTGGCTTACTCCCTGCGCCCTGAAAATGGTGTCGAATGTTGCCTGAAAATCAAGCGCGACCCGGACTTATGCAATTTGCCGATTGTGCTTATTTGTGATCAATATGAAGAAGAACAGGTTGGTCAGGCCCAAAGATCAGGGGCTGACGCTGTACTGGTTAAACCTTTGGATCGACACCTTTTTTTGAAAACTGGCCGGCGTTTCCTCGATAGCATCCGGGAACCGCGTCATGGGTGTCTCATCAAGGTCCAATTCATTTCAGCCGGCGAGGTTTGCAAGGGGACCGGCCTGGATATCAGCAGCGGAGGCATGTTTCTGGACACCGCTGTCAGTATCAGGGTTGGTGAAGTTGTCGACCTCTCTTTCGGATTGCCTGGCCATGATATGGTCCTAGTCAAGTGCAAGGGACTGGTGACTTGGACAAATTATCGCCCGAGCCCAATAAAACCTCATTATCCTTCCGGTTTCGGTGTCAAGTTTATCGATTTGCCGGAGGTTCTGAAGAAATCTCTGAATACGTTTAAATCGCGATAAAGTTATTCTGCGGCAATATCCGCCTCGACAACAAAGCGTTTGATCTTCCTGGTGGTTGTCTTGGGGAACTCGTCCTCACGCAGAGTGAAGCGCCGGACCCGTTTATAGTCAGCCAGATTTTTACCGCTCTCCAAAACTTCCTTGCGAATGATTTTCTCGACATCTTCCTCATTCGGAGTCGCCTGATTTTTCTCCCTGAAGTGGTTGTGGAGTGCGTCCTGATCAGGATAAATCATGGCGTGGACTTCTTCAACGGTGTCTTTGACCGTGTGACCGTAAACCATGACTTCCGCGATAAACGGGCTGTGCAGCAGTTCGTTCTCAACTTCCTCCGGATAGACGTTCTTGCCGTTGGCGGTTACGATCAGATTCTTGAGCCTGCCGCAAATCGCGAGCATCCCGTCTTCCTGAAGACGGCCCAGGTCGCCGGTATGGTACCATCCATCGGTAAGGACTTCCTGGGTTGCCTTGGGGTTGTTGAAATAGCCTTGCATGATGTTGGGGCCTTTGGCCCAAATCTCGCCGATCCCCTCGGTATTCGGTTTATGAATCCTGATTTCGACGCCAGGCAGGGGAGGGCCGGCAGTTCCGAGGCCTGTCGCTCCCGGGTACTCGACCGTAAGGATCGGCGATGTTTCAGTGATGCCATATCCCTGGTAAACTGTGATACCGAGTTCATTGAGCCCTTCTGCGACAACCGGATCGAGGGCTGCCCCACCGCTGACGAAGATCGGAGTTCCGCCTAATGCCTCCCTGACTTTTTTGAGGACCAGCGGACGGGTCAACCCAAACGAAAAGAGGGTACGTGACAGGGCCTGCCCCTGGATATTTTTGTTCATTCGGTCAAGCAGCAAGCGAAAAACGGCCGGAACCCCGAGCAGAAAGTTTGGTTTGACTTCGGCCAGGTTGTTGCCCAACTGCTTGAGGCTCTCGGCAAAGGAAATCGTCCCACCCACGGAAAGAGGCAGTAGAATTCCGCAGACCTGTTCGAAAACATGATTGATCGGCAGGAAGGAGAGCAAGCTCATGGAATCGTCAAGTTTAAAACGCTGCTTAGCCGCCTCTATATTGCTGGTGATGTTGTCATGACTCAGCATGGCCCCCTTGGCCCTGCCGGTTGTGCCTGAGGTGTAGAGAATGACCGCTGTGTCAGTTGGCGCCCTGTCTATGGCGGGGAATTCAGTATTGGTCTGGAAGCTGGACAGGGGTTCTGCTTGCAGGGCGAGAAGGGCGCGGTTGCGTGAATTGTCCAGGCGCGACAGCAGGCTTTTCCTCTGCTTCTGCTCTGTTACGTTGGAAGTCGGCACGATCAATCCATGTACTCCCTCCGCTAGTTCCTCAAGGTGCTGAACGTCATCATCACTAACCTGGTATCTATTGGCTATCTTTCTCCACTCATTCAGAAGGGTAGTCAGCGCCGCCCTGGTTTGTGGCTGAAGGTCATCCGGGCTGGTACGTGGGCTGTTGAGAATAACGATTTTTTTAAGGGATGGCAGATCCGGGACAATATCGACAATTGTTTCGAGATAGGCTTGTTCGGTAAACAGGACTCTGGCTTCGCAGTCTGCCAGGATGTGGCGCAGTTCGCCCTGTTTGAGTTCCTTGTCAACGGGAACAACGATGGCGCCGGCCTTGAGGATGCCCAGGTAGGCCTTAAGCCAAGCAGGGGATGAGGGGGCAAGAATAGCACTGCGTTCGTCGGGTGCGAGTCCCCACTCGATCAAGGCTGCAGCAATACCGTTTGAATCCGACCAGAGATCCCGGTAATTGTGACCAATCCATTTGCCGGCAACTTTCACACGAATTGCGGTTTTTTCCCCATGTTCGAAACAACTCTTGTGGATCAACTCAGTGATTAGTTGCATGTAGAAGCCTTTTCAGCTGTAAGATTAAAAGTGTCACCTATACAGAATACAGAATATAGGATGCAGGACAAGAGGAAAAATAGAGTAGAATCCTTTTTTCCGGGAGAAACTTCTCGTGCCGTTTCCTTTTGTTATTTACATTTTTTCTCTATCCCGATATTTTAAGAAGTTACGTTAATCTGACACTGGTATGAATGCATGAAGCAGTCACATATTCGAAATTTTTCAATTATTGCCCATATCGATCACGGCAAGTCGACTTTGGCTGACCGTCTGCTCGAAGCGACAGGTGCATTATCCGATCGTGAACGAACTGATCAGTTTCTGGACAAGATGGACCTTGAGCGCGAGCGGGGCATTACTATCAAGGCTCAGACCGTTCGTCTGCGTTACCGGGCCGATGACGGCGAGGAGTATATTCTCAACCTGATCGACACTCCGGGACACGTTGACTTCAGTTATGAAGTCAGCCGCTCGCTTGCAGCCTGCGAGGGCGCCCTGCTGGTTGTCGATGCTTCCCAGGGTGTCGAGGCCCAGACCCTCGCCAATGTCTACCTTGCGATCGACCAGGATCTCGAAGTCGTCCCGGTCCTGAATAAAATTGACCTGCCAAGTGCTGAACCGGAGCGTGTCAGGGGTGAAATCGAGGATATCATCGGGATCGATGCCAGTGAGGCTGTGTCGGCCAGCGCCAAAACAGGTCTGGGTATCCATGAGACACTTGAAGCGATTGTCAAAAAAGTTCCGCCTCCGTCAGGCGATCCGAATGCGCCCCTGAAGGCGCTGATCTTCGATTCCTGGTACGACTCCTACCAGGGAGTCGTGGTCCTGGTCCGCCTGGTTGATGGGGCGATCCGTAAGGGAGACCGCATCAAGTTGATGGCCAGTGGCAGCGAGTACGAAGTCCTCAAGGTTGGCGTCTTCGCTCCTCACTTGCAGGAAATCGGGGAGCTCTCGGCTGGTGAGGTTGGCTTCATAACGGCAAGCATCAAGGTTGTTCACGATGCCAAGGTTGGTGACACCATCACCCATGTCCGTAATCGTGCCGAAAAGCCTCTCGTTGGCTTTCAGGATGTCAAGCCGATGGTGTTTTCCGGTCTCTACCCGATCGATTCCGGTGACTATGAGGATCTGCGCGATGCCATGGAGAAGCTGCGTCTGAATGACAGTTCCTTCTCCTTCGAGCCGGAAAATTCGATGGCTCTCGGTTTCGGTTTCAGGTGCGGTTTTCTTGGCCTGCTGCATATGGAAATTATCCAGGAGAGGCTCGAACGGGAATTTGGCGTCGAGCTGATTACCACCGCGCCGACAGTCATTTACCGCGTCACGACCGTCAAGGGCGAGGTCATTCAGGTCGACAGTGCGAACAAACTGCCCGATGTGCAATACATTGATCGGATCGAGGAACCGTTTATTCTCGCAAGCATCCATGTACCGAACGACTTTGTCGGTGGAGTCCTGGCCCTTTGTGAAGAGAAACGCGGTCGGCAGCGTGAGATCAAGTACCTGACTTCAACCCGGGTCATGATTGTCTACGAACTGCCGCTCAATGAGATCGTGCTGGATTTTTATGACCGGCTCAAGACCCTGTCGCGTGGCTATGCATCGCTTGATTATGAACATCTCGACTATCGGCCCAGCAACCTGGTCCGTCTCAATATTCTGATCAATGGCGACCTGGTCGATGCTCTGTCCCTGATTGTGCATCGCGACAAAGCTCCTTATCGAGGCCGTGAACTGGCGGCCAAGATGAAGGAATTCATCCCCCGTCAACAGTACGAGGTGGCCATTCAGGCTGCTATCGGCGGCAAGGTCATCGCCCGGGAGACGGTCAAGGCGCTACGTAAGGATGTTACCGCCAAGTGCTACGGCGGCGATATTACCCGCAAACGCAAACTTCTGGAAAAGCAGAAAGCAGGCAAGAAGCGGATGAAGCAGGTAGGCAATGTCGAACTCCCCCAGGAAGCATTTCTGGCCATACTCAAAGTCAAGGAAACCAAGTAATGACAGCGTTGTTTCGCAAAAAGGACAAGCCTGCCAAAGCCAAACCTGAAAAATCACGCTTGCGCGACTGGACCGAAGCCCTGGTCGTCGCTGCTGTTCTGGCCCTGATTATCCGTTCTTTCGTTGTGCAGGCCTTCAAGATCCCGTCCGGATCCATGGAGGACACCCTGCTGATTGGCGACCATCTGCTGGTCAACAAGTTCGTGTACGGACTGCAACTGCCATTTTCCGATCAGCGCTTTTTGTCGATGCGCGAACCGAAGACCGGCGACATCATTGTTTTTGAGTTTCCTGAAGATCATGACAAGCCCTATTTCAAGCGCCGTGACTTTATTAAACGGGTGATCGGCACGCCTGGAGACACGGTGGCTGTTCGCAACAAGCAGGTCTACCTGAACGGCAAGCTTTTTAAGATCCCTGAACAGGTTTACAAGGACCCGGCCATGACGACCGGTCCACGGGACAATATGTCTCAAATTACGGTTCCGTCCGGTAAATATTTCGTGATGGGCGATAATCGTGACCGTTCTTTCGATAGTCGTTTCTGGGGCTTTGTCGATGCGTCTGCGGTCAAGGGCTTGGCCTTTATCAAGTACTGGTCGTGGGACCGTGAGAAAATGTGGCCGCGCTGGGGAAGGATTGGTCGCTCTATTCACTAATTATCTGAAATTACTAGGGACTGTCTGTTTTTCTGGTGAGTAGTTTCATGTTGACCGGAGACACAATCCCTGTTATATTCGCTGAAAATTTGGTGGGTAGTCTCCTTTTAAGTTAATCCAGAGAGGTTAGCAAGGGTGGCAGAAAATAAAGCACACAAGGTGCACAAAAAAACAGTCAATGCCTTTCCGTTCTGAACGGAGAGGTATTTTTTTTGGGTATAACACAAAGGAGGATTGAGCCTATGGCCAAGGCGGAGACCATTATACTAAATCAAGCCGGTATTACCCGGGCCATCACACGAATTGCTCACGAAATTCTTGAGATCAACAGGGGTGGCGAAGGTTTAGCCCTGGTGGGGATTCGCACCGGGGGGGATACCCTTGCCAAGCTGATCTGCCAACGCATTTCAGAGATCGAAGGGGTGGATGTACCGCTCGGTACGGTCGATATCACCATGTACCGCGATGACCTTGCCGCTCGCGGCAGTCTGCCGGTCGGCAAGACGGAGATTCCTTTTCCCTTGGACGATAAAAAGGTCGTGCTGGTTGATGACGTTCTTTTTACGGGCCGTACGATCCGTGCCGCGATGGACGCTCTGATGGACTTTGGCCGCCCATCGTGTATCCAGTTGTCGGTATTGATCGATCGGGGTCACCGTGAACTGCCGATCAGGGCCGACTATGTCGGTCGCAACGTGCCGACTTCACTGGAGGAGCAGATCGAGCTCCTGTTTGATGAGGACATGGTTCCCGTGGAAGTTCGGCTGATCAAACCTTGATGGCTAAGCCATCACAAGACTTTTTGCGAGGCCAATAAACCTTAGTCCAGTTCAGAACTGGGTTTTCTGTTACAGGGAGGAGCAGCATGGCATTTCGTCACAAGCACATTCTTGGTATTGAGCACCTGAGCGCCGAAGACATTCAGCTGATTCTTGATACGGCTGAAAGTTTCAAGGAAATCAATTCCCGGGACATCAAGAAGGTTCCGACGCTACGCGGCAAAACCATCATCAACGCCTTCTTTGAAGCGAGCACTCGGACCCGGCTTTCCTTCGAGATCGCCGGCAAGCGGCTCTCGGCGGATTCGGTGAATATTTCCGGCTCGACCTCTTCGGTCGTCAAGGGTGAGACCCTTGAAGATACCGCCAAAAATATCGAGGCGATGGCCCCCGACATCATCGTTATCAGGCATGGTCATTCAGGCTCACCGCACTATCTCGCCGAAAGGGTCGGCTGTTCGATTATCAATGCAGGTGACGGTGCACATGAGCACCCGAGCCAGGCTCTGCTCGACCTGATGACCATGCGTGAGCACAAGGGCTCGATTAAGGGGCTTGAGGTCGCCATCGTCGGTGATATCACGCATAGTCGTGTTGCCCGGTCGAATATCTACGCACTGACCCGGATGGGTGCCAGGATACGCCTAGCCGGTCCTGGCACCATGATCCCGGCCGGTATTGAAAAAATGGGTGACGTCACTGTTTTCAACGACCTGCGCGATGCCATAAAGGATGCGGACGTGGTCATGATGCTGCGGATTCAGCTTGAGCGTCAGAGCAAAACTCTGCTGCCGAGTCTGCGTGAATATGCGCGTTACTTCGGACTGAACCAGGAAAATCTCAAGTTGGCCAGGCCGGACGCCATCGTCATGCACCCGGGTCCCATGAATCGAGGCGTGGAGATCTCCTCCTACGTATCGGACGGGGAGCAGAATGTCATCCTCGATCAGGTTGAGAATGGCGTTGCCGTAAGAATGGCACTCCTGTACCTGGTCAGCGGTGTTGACGCTATACTGGCGGAATAAAACAACTGCCCTTTGAACATACAGACAGAGAGGTGAGAAATATGGAAAAGCTTATTATCAAAGGGGGCCGGGTCATTGATCCAGCGCAGAACCTTGACGAGACCCTGGATATTCTTATCGAGAACGGCGTGGTCGTGTCCATCGGCGGGGGCATAGATGCAGAAGATGCTGAAGTAATTGATGCTACCGGAAAACTGGTAACGCCGGGTCTGGTTGATATTCACGTTCATTTGCGCGACCCGGGATTTGAGTACAAGGAAGATATCGCCTCCGGTACCCGCTCTGCCGTAGCCGGCGGGTTTACCTCCGTGGCCTGTATGCCCAACACCAAACCGGTGAATGACAACCATACCATCACCAGCTACATCCTGCAGAAAGCCGAGAAAGAAGGTTCCTGCAGGGTCTTCCCGATCGCCAGCATTACCAAGGGGATGGCCGGTGAAAGTCTTACGGAAATGGGTGAACTCAAGGAAATCGGCTGTTGCGCAGTTTCTGATGATGGCGTCCCCGTTTCCAATAGTGAAATGATGCGTCGCGCCATGGAGTACGCCAGGCCTTTCGGTCTGGCAATCGTTACGCATGCAGAAGACCTTGCCTTGGTCGGTTCCGGTGTTATGAACGAAGGTCCGGTGGCAACCGAACTCGGCTTGAAGGGCATTCCCTGGGTTGCCGAGGACGCGGCAACAGTCCGGGACGTCATGCTTTCGGAACTGACCGGCTGCCGTCTGCACGTCTGCCATGTTTCGACTAAAGGGTCTGTCGATATTGTTCGTCAGGCAAAAAGACGTGGAGTACCGGTGACTTGTGAGGCAACCCCTCATCATTTTTCTCTGACTGAAGAGGCGGTGCGTGGCTACAATACCAACGCGAAAATGAACCCGCCGTTGCGCAGTGAAGAGGATCGCCAGGCCGTACTGGCAGGTCTTGCCGACGGCACGATCGATGCCATTGCAACCGACCATGCACCGCATCATCTCGACGAGAAAAATGTCGAATTCAATATTGCCATGAACGGCGTGGTTGGCCTCGAGACGGCTCTGTCGCTCTCGCTGCAACTGGTTCGGGACGGTGTAATCGATCTGCATCGTATGATCGAATTGCTGACCTGCAGTCCCGCCCGGGCTCTTGATTTGCCCGTCGGGACCCTGGAAATCGGCAGCGATGCCGATGTCACGATTATCGATCCGGATCTCAAGTGGACGGTTGATGCCCAGCAACTTGCGAGTAAAAGCAAGAATACGCCCTTTGACGGCTGGGAGATGCAAGGGGCGGCAGTCTGTACAGTTGTAGGCGGCAAGGTGATGTTTGATATAGCAAAATAACTCATTAAACACAGTCAGTTAATTATATGTAGCTGAGAAAGTAGATGGGGACAGGTATGCCTAGACGTGATGATGTTAAAAAGGTTCTTATTATCGGTTCTGGACCAATTATTATTGGCCAGGCTTGCGAATTCGACTACTCGGGAACCCAGGCGTGCAAGGCGTTGCGCAAGCTTGGCTACCAGATTGTTCTGGTCAACTCCAACCCGGCTACAATTATGACTGACCCCGGGCTGGCTGATGTCACCTATGTTGAACCGCTCAACATCAAGACTTTAACCGAAATTATCGAAAAGGAGCGTCCCGATGCGCTGTTGCCCAACCTGGGCGGGCAGACTGGACTCAACCTGTCCAGTGCATTGGCCACGGAAGGTATTCTTGACAAGTATGGCGTTCGGGTGATCGGCGTCAATCTGGATGCCATCAAGCGTGGCGAAGATCGCGAGACTTTCAAGGAGACCATGACACGTCTTGGGATTGAAACTCCCAGGAGTGACATCGCCACCAGCCTTGAGCAGGCTCGTGAGATCGTCAAGCACATTGACTTGCCGGTGGTTATTCGACCCGCGTACACCATGGGTGGAACGGGTGGTGGTTTTGCCTACAATATGGAAGAGTTTGAAGAGCTGGCCAATCGTGGTTTGTCGGCCAGCCCGGTCAGTCAGATCCTGATCGAAGAATCGGTACTCGGCTGGGAAGAGCTTGAGTTGGAAGTGGTCCGCGATGCTAAAAACCAGAAAATCACCGTATGCTACATTGAAAATGTCGATGCCATGGGCGTGCACACCGGTGACTCTTTCTGTACAGCACCAATGCTGACGATCAGCGCAGAATTGCAGCAGCGCCTCCAGAAGTATTCTTACGATATTGTCGACGCCATCGAGGTGATCGGCGGCACCAATGTCCAGTTTGCCCACGATCCCGAAACCGGAAGGGTGGTGGTCATCGAAATCAATCCACGCACCTCGCGTTCTTCGGCTTTGGCTTCCAAGGCGACCGGCTTTCCGATCGCCCTGGTGTCCTCCATGCTGGCTGCCGGCCTGACCCTTGACGAAATTCCCTACTGGCGTGACGGCACCCTCGAAAAGTACACGCCGTCCGGCGATTACGTGGTCGTCAAATTCGCCCGCTGGGCTTTCGAGAAGTTCAAGGGCGTCGAGGATAAGCTCGGCACCCAGATGCGTGCCGTCGGCGAAGTCATGAGTATTGGTAAGAATTACAAGGAGGCGTTCCAGAAGTCGATCCGTTCCCTGGAAAACGGCCGCTACGGACTCGGTTTTGCCAGCAACTTCAACAGTATGAATCTCGAAAGCCTTATGGAGCGGCTTGTTGAGCCGAGCAGCGAGCGTCAATTTCTTCTGTACGAGGCCCTGCGCAAGGGCGCAAGCGTTGCTGAACTCCACAGCAAGACACATATCAAGGCCTGGTTCCTTGAGCAGATGAATGAGCTTGTTGAGCTTGAAGAGCAACTCCTTGTTCATAAGGGACAACTTCCCCCGGACGAGCTCCTCATCAAGGCCAAGCAGGATGGTTTTGCCGACAAGTACCTCGCCCAGATTCTCGGTTTGACCGAAACGGCCATCCGTGAAAAGCGGCTCACGCTGGGTGTTGCCGAGGCGTGGGAGCCGGTTCCGGTCAGCGGCGTTGAAGATGCCGCCTACTACTTCTCTACCTACAATGCGCCTGACCAGGTCGATGTCACTGACCATAAAAAAATCATGGTTCTGGGTGGTGGTCCGAACCGGATCGGGCAGGGTATCGAATTCGATTACTGCTGTGTTCACACAGCCCTTGCACTGCGTGAGGCCGGTTACGAAACGATCATGGTCAATTGCAACCCGGAAACGGTTTCCACCGATTATGATACGTCCGATAAGCTTTATTTCGAGCCTTTGACCGTGGAAGACGTACTGGCCATTTACCACAAGGAAAAGCCGGAAGGCGTCGTCGTACAGTTCGGGGGCCAGACTCCTCTGAATATCGCATTTGAACTGCAGGCGGCCGGCGTCAAAATCCTCGGTACCAGCCCCGAAACCATCGACATGGCGGAGGACCGGGCACAATTTAATGCCATGATGGAGAAGCTTGGTATTCCGCAGCCCGAATCGGGAATGGCCAGCACCCTTGATGAGGCCCTGCAGATCGCCGGGCGCATCGGTTATCCGCTCATGGTGCGTCCTTCCTATGTTCTCGGCGGCCGTGCCATGGAAATCGTGTTCGATGAGGACATGCTGTGCGAATATGTTCAGAAGGCTGTCGATGTTTCCCCGGAACGACCCATTCTGATCGACAAGTTCCTGGACAACGCAATCGAAGCGGAAGCAGACGCTATCAGCGACGGTACCGATGCGTTCGTCCCTGCGGTCATGGAGCATATCGAGATGGCAGGAGTCCATTCAGGGGACTCTGCGTGCGTGATTCCTCCTGTCAATATCCCGCAGAAGCATCTGGATACGATCAACAGCTACACCAGGCGCATTGCCGTTGAGATGGGCGTCGTCGGTTTGATGAACATCCAATATGCCATCTATGAAGACCAGGTTTATATCCTGGAGGCCAACCCGCGCGCCAGCCGTACGGTGCCCCTGGTTTCCAAGGTGTGCAACATCCCGATGGCGCGCCTTGCCGTACAGGCAGTGCTCGGAGTCAAGCTGAGTGACATGAAACTCTCGCACAAGGTCATTCCTCATTTTGGCGTCAAGGAGGCAGTTTTCCCGTTTAACATGTTCCCCGAAGTTGATCCTTTGCTCGGCCCGGAGATGCGCTCCACCGGCGAAGTACTCGGGTTGGCAAACAATTTCGGGCGTGCTTTTTTCAAGGCCCAGGAAGGTACCGGGACCATGTTGCCGCAAGCTGGCGCCGTGTTGATCACCGTTGCCGACAAGGACCGCTCCGGCGGGCTTGAAGCTGCCCGGCGGTTTGCCGCCCTCGGTTTCAAGATATACGCGACCGAAGGCACCAAAGCTTATCTCGGTGCCCACGGCATCGAATCCGAACTGCTTCTGAAAATGCATGAAGGCCGCCCCAATATTGCGGATGCAATTATGAACGGCAAGATTCAACTGGTGATCAATACTCCCATCGGCCGCCTCAGTATCCATGACGATTCCTACATTCGTAAGGCGGCAATCAAACACAGGGTACCGTATATTACGACCGTTGCCGCTGCCATCGCGGCGGCAGAGGGCATCGCCGCCTGCCAGGAGCAGGGCAAAGGCGCGGTCAGAAGCCTACAGGAATATCACGCACAACTTGATTGAAATTTAGTAACTATTCAGCTGTCTGACTAACCGCACAGCATGTGGCCTACAGCCATTGCCTGCGGGAAGTTAAGTGACAACATTGGACGCAGGCAATGGCTGTAGTCCACATGCCCTCGCTGCAGCGCTGAATAGTTACGAAATTTATAGACAAGAATATGGGAGCGGCAATGATAAAAGCAGCATTGGCCCTGGCCGATGGCAGGGTCTTCTATGGACGGGCATTTGGTGCTTCCGGCGAGATTTCCGGTGAAGTTGTGTTTAATACCAGCATGTCCGGTTATCAGGAGATCCTCACCGATCCGTCCTACCGCGGCGAAATTGTGACGATGACCTACCCGCTGATCGGCAACTATGGCATCAACATGGAGGATGTCGAATCCTGGCAGCCGCATCTGGCCGGTTTCGTGGTCAAGGAAGCAAGCGATTTTCCGAGCAACTGGCGATCGGAAATGTCACTGGATGCCTACCTGAAGGAGAATGGCATCGTCGGCATTCAGGGGATCGACACCCGGGCGCTGGTGCGCCATATTCGCGACAAGGGCGCCCAGACCGGCATCCTTTCCACGCTCGATTTGGATGCTGACAGCCTGGTTGCCAAGGCCCGTAAAGCTCCCTCGATTGTCGGACAGGACCTGGTCAGGGAAGTGACCTGCAAGGAGCCTTATCATTGGACGGAGGGTCCCTGGGACCTGGAAAACGGTTATGAGGGCGGCAGCGATGCAGCGTTGCGCTACAAGGTGGTCGCCTACGACTTTGGCATCAAACGCAATATCCTGCGCAATCTCGTCGCCTGCGGCTGCGATGTCACGGTTGTCCCGGCAACGACCTCTGCCGCAGAGGTTCTGGCCATGCAGCCGGATGGCGTATTCCTCAGCAATGGCCCAGGTGATCCCGAACCAATTGTCTACGCTCAGGAAAATATCCGTGCCTTGCTCGGCAAGGTGCCGCTGTTCGGCATCTGTCTCGGTCACCAGCTCCTCTCGATTGCGCTGGGAGGAAAAACCTTCAAACTCAAGTTCGGACATCGCGGCGGCAACCAGCCCGTTCAGCGCGGCGATGGACATAATGTCGAAATTACCGCCCAGAACCACGGTTTTGCCGTCGCGCCGGACAGCATCCCGGACCAGGTCGCGGTCACCCATACCAACCTGAACGACGACACCATCGAGGGTGTCTGCCATATGCAGATGCCGGCTTTTTCGGTTCAGTATCACCCCGAGGCCTCGCCGGGTCCGCATGATGCCCGCTACTTGTTCGATGAATTTATCAAATTGATGGAGAATTGGAAAAAACGTGCCGAAAAGAACTGACATCAAGAAAATCCTGATCATTGGCGCCGGGCCTATCGTTATCGGTCAGGCCTGCGAATTTGACTACTCAGGGACCCAGGCCTGCAAGGCGCTTAAGGAGGAGGGCTACGAGGTCGTCCTGCTCAACTCAAATCCCGCCACGATCATGACTGATCCTGATTTTGCAGACCGCACCTACGTGGAGCCGGTCAGACCCGAAACCCTGGCGAGGATCATCGAGAAAGAGCGGCCGGACGCTTTATTGCCGACCCTTGGCGGGCAAACGGCTCTTAACTGTGCCGTCGATGTTGCCAGAGACGGGACGCTTGAAAAGTTTGGAGTGGAACTGATCGGCGCCAAGCTGCCTGCTATCGAGATGGCTGAGGACCGAACCCTGTTCAAGGCGGCGATGCAGAGAATCGGTGTCAATGTGCCGCGTTCCGGTCTGGCGCATAACTACCAGGAGGCATTGGACGTTATTAAAGAAGTCGGCTTTCCGGCGATTATCAGGCCTTCTTACACTCTGGGCGGGACCGGCGGCGGCATCGCCTACAATCTTGAAGAATACAAGCAGATGGCGATGAACGGCATCGATGCTTCGCCGACTGATGAAATCCTGGTCGAGGAATCGGTCATCGGCTGGAAAGAGTTCGAGCTTGAGGTCATGCGCGATCTGGCCGACAACGTGGTGATCATCTGCTCGATCGAAAATCTTGACCCGATGGGCGTCCATACCGGCGATTCCATCACGGTCGCTCCAGCTCAAACCCTGACCGACAAGGAATATCAACTGCTGCGTGATGCCTCAATCAAGATCATCCGGGAGATTGGCGTAGAAACGGGCGGTTCGAATATCCAGTTTGCCATCAACCCGGCCAACGGCCAGATGATCGTCATCGAGATGAACCCTCGCGTGTCACGCTCCTCGGCACTCGCCTCCAAGGCAACTGGGTTCCCTATCGCCAAGATTGCCGCCAAATTGTCTGTTGGTTATACGTTGGATGAAATCCCCAATGACATCACCCGGGAGACTTTTGCGGCCTTCGAGCCGACGATTGACTATGTTGTTACAAAAATTCCACGTTTTACTTTTGAAAAGTTTCCCAAGGCGAGTCCGATCCTGACGACCCAGATGAAATCGGTCGGAGAAGTGATGTCAATCGGTCGAACCTTCAAGGAAAGTCTCCAGAAGGCCCTGCGCTCCCTCGAAACAGACTCTTATGGTTTTGAAAGTCGCCTTTTTGAAGAACCAGGTGACTACAGGCGCGGCCTCAGCAACGATGAACAGGTGAAGCTGCAGAGTATGCTGCGCACTCCAAATTCGGAGCGGCTCTGGTACCTGGCCGATGCCTTGCGTTCCGGAATGTCAGTTGAACAGATTCATGAGCTGACCTTTATCGACCCTTGGTTTCTCAACAATATTCGACAGATCGTTGATATGGAGCAGTGCCTGATCCAGGCGGCTGAACTGATTAATAACCCAGCAGAAGAAACTTTGCGCGACCTGTTGCGAGAAGCCAAGCAGTATGGTTTCTCCGATCGCCGTCTGGCACAACTCTGGCGAGTTGACGAGCAAGAGGTCCGCAGCCTGCGCTACGAACTGGGCATCAGGCCGGTCTATAAGCGGGTTGATACCTGCGGAGCCGAGTTTGAGGCCTTTACGCCCTATTTATACTCAACTTATGAGGAAGAATGCGAAGCCGCACCCTCAGACCGCAAGAAAATCATCATTCTTGGGGGTGGGCCGAACCGGATAGGGCAGGGGATTGAGTTTGACTATTGCTGCGTGCACGGCCTCTTCGCTCTTGCGAAGGATGGCTACGAGACCATCATGGTTAACTGCAATCCGGAAACCGTTTCCACCGATTACGATACGTCGGACCGGCTCTATTTTGAACCACTGACTTTCGAAGATGTTCTCGAGATCGTGGAGATTGAGAAGCCGACCGGCGTCATCGTCCAGTTTGGCGGTCAGACCCCGCTCAAGCTGGCTGTTGCGCTGGAAAAGGCCGGAGTGCCGATCATCGGTACCAGCCCGGACGCAATCGATCGCGCCGAAGACCGTGAACGCTTCCAGGCCTTGCTGCACAAGCTCGATCTGCTCCAGCCGGAGAATGGCCTCGCGCGTTCATTCGAGGAAGCGGAAAAAATCGCTGAAAGGGTGACTTACCCGGTCGTCGTGCGGCCATCCTATGTGCTGGGCGGGCGCGCCATGGAGATTGTCTACGACGTGGAACAGTTGCGCAACTACATGCGCTTCGCCGTCAAGGCTTCTCCCGAGCACCCGATCCTGATTGACAAGTTCCTCGAGCAGGCCATCGAGGTTGACGTCGACGCCCTGGCTGATGGCAGTGAAGTGGTCATCGGCGGCATCATGCAGCACATCGAGGAGGCCGGCATCCATTCGGGCGATTCGGCGTGCGCGTTGCCGACCTTTTCCCTGGATGACACGATCGTCGACGAAATCCGTCGTCAAACCGTGGCCTTGGCCCTGGAACTCGGTGTTTGCGGCCTGATGAACATCCAGTTTGCTGTCAAGGATGGTGTGATCTACCTGCTCGAAGTCAATCCGCGTGCCAGCCGTACGGCTCCCTTCGTCTCCAAGGCGACCGGTCGTCCGCTGGCCAAAATAGCTGCACGCGTGATGGCTGGAAAGTCTCTACGGGAAATCGGGGTGATCGACGAGATTATCCCGGAGCATATTTCCGTCAAGGAATCGGTGTTCCCGTTTGTTAAGTTCCCCGGCGTTGACACCCTGCTTGGACCGGAAATGAAATCAACCGGCGAAGTCATGGGCATAGACAGGGAGTTCGGCAAGGCTTTTGCCAAGGCCCAACTCGGTGCAAATGTGCGGCTGCCGCTGTCCGGAACGGTATTCATCAGCGTCAAGGACACTGACAAGCAGGCGACTCTGGAGGTTGCCAACAAGATGCGCGAGGGCAATTTTGAGATTATCGCCACGTCAGGCACGGCTTCGTTCCTGAAAGATCATGGTATCGATGTGACCCGGGTCAACAAGGTCAAGGAAGGCCGTCCGCACTGCGTGGATGCCATCAAGAGCGACCAGGTTTCCCTGGTTTTCAATACGACATTCGGAGCGGAATCGATTGTCGATTCCTTTTCGATACGCCAGACTGCCCTGTTTTACAATGTCGCCTACTTTACGACAGTGGCCGGAATGTCGGCTGCTGCAGATGGGATTCTGGCCATGCAGCGCGAAAGTCTTGACGTGACGCCGCTTCAGGAGTATCATCCGCAAAACGGGTAGGAGACTGCCCGTCATTTTTTGTTGTTAAAATTAAAACGATACCAGGTTCGGGCGGGAGTTTCCTGCCCGAACAATTTTATGTATAGGCCCCGGTTTTACCGGCAATGTTAAAGGGATTACAAGGGAACGTTTATGTCGCAAAGAATACCAATGACCCCGGAGTGTCACCAGAAACTCCAGGAAGAATTGAAAAGATTGATTCGCATCGAACGACCAAAGGTGGTTCAGGATATTGCCGAGGCGCGGGACCATGGTGATCTTTCCGAAAATGCCGAATATGATGCTGCCAAGGACCGTCAGGGTTTTATTGAGGGGCGGATCGCGGAGCTGAATGGTAAAATCTCGCTGGCACATATTATTGATCCAGCCGAGATCAACTCCGAAAAGGTCGTCTTTGGTGCAAAGGTCAAGCTTTTTGACACCGAATCCGAGAACGAAGTATCGTATCAAATCGTCGGTGAGGACGAGGCTGATATCAAACTTGGCAAACTGTCGGTCAACAGCCCGGTTGCGAAGGCGTTGATCGGCCACATAGTTGATGATGAAGTACACATCCGGGTCCCCTCCGGAACCCGGGTCTACGAGATAGTCGACATCCTCTACGAATAGGAGGGATCTATGTCCAGGATCACCAAGGAGATGGTCTTTATCGACATTTTGCGCAGCCATCCTGAGGCGCCCAGGGTGCTCGCCGGTTTCAATCTCGGCTGTGTTGGCTGCATGGGTGCTCAGCACGAAACCCTCGAGCAGGGGGCCATGGCGCATGGCCTGGACCCTGATGTTTTGCTTGATGCGTTGAACAAGTTGTTCGAGGACTAAATCGGCTACCTGTTTCGCCCACCCCAAACCGTATAAGCAGGGGCGATGGCAAAACCGACACAAGACCGAAATTTCCAGCTTCTCGCAACGCCGATCACATCTATCAAAGGGGTTGGTCCGCGTGTTGCCGAGAAGCTTGCCCGCCTTGGCGTCCTGACAGTTGGTGACGCCCTTTACACCCTTCCACATCGCTATGAAGACCGCCGTGAATTCCGCAGGATCGCTGAATTGCGTGAAGGCCGACATGAAGTTTTTGCCGGTGAGATTCTGGCCTGCGGAGAAGTTGTTACCTCCCGCTCCAGAAGAGGTATTTACGAAGTTATCGTCAGTGACGGCAGCGGGCAAGTTGGCCTGAAATGGTTTCACTATCAAAAAGAGTGGATGTCCAAGAAATTTACTCCCGGTCGAAAAGCCGTTTTTTCAGGTGAGGTCAAACGCTTCGGTGCCACGAAAGAGGTCCATCACCCCGAGGTTGAAATGCTGGCGGCCGGCCAGTCGCTTGCCGATTACAGGTCGTCCGATCCACTTGCTTTCGGTCGAATCCTGCCCGTTTATCCACTCACAGATGGTCTGTCGCAGTATGCTGCCCGAAAAATCTGGAAGCAGGTTGTCGACCTCTACGCACAGTATGTAGAGTCCTCAATACCTGAATCGGTCGGATCCGCCCAGAAACTGATACCGCTTGCCGAAGCACTGAACTACGTTCACTGGCCACCTGACAGCGCAGATGTCGAGAGGCTGGAGCGTGGCAGTGACCAGGCTCGTCGAACCCTGGTTTATGATGAATTCTTCTTTCTTGAGCTCGGCCTGGCCATGAAGAGGCAGGGGGTTGTTCTCAAACCGGGCATTCCGTTCAAAGTCGGGCATAAATATACACGTCCATTGGCGGCCATGTTGCCATTCCGTTTAACCGGGGCACAAAAAAAGGTGCTTGGCCAGATCAAGCAGGACCTGATGGCTCCCCATCCGATGAACCGGCTTATCCAGGGGGATGTCGGCTGCGGCAAGACGATTGTCGCCCTGATGACAGCTTTGGTGGCTATTGAAAACGGCACCCAGGTTGCTGTGGTCGCCCCCACTGAAATTCTTGCCGAGCAGCACTTCCTGCAATTCAGGCACTGGCTTGATCGACTCGGTCTGCAGACTGTGCTTCTGCGGGGCAAGATGCCTGCAGCCGTGAAGCGCAGCGCCTTGGAAGAGATCAGGGCAGGGCGGGCTCACCTGGTCGTTGGGACCCATGCGGTTCTGCAGGAGGGGGTCGAGTTCGAGAAACTCGGCCTGGGGATTATTGACGAACAGCACCGCTTCGGTGTCAGGCAGCGAGCGGTGCTGCGCCAGAAAGGGATGAACCCGCACATCCTGGTCATGACCGCCACACCGATCCCGCGCACCCTTTCCATGACGCTCTACGGTGATTTGGCGTTGTCAGTGATTGATGAGATGCCGCCTGGCCGCACTCCGGTTGAAACCAGCGTCATCCCTGAAAAACAACGGGACAGGGCCTACGATCTGATGCGCCGGGAACTCGACAAGGGCCACCAAGTCTATGTCGTCTACCCCCTGGTCGAAGAAACGGAAAAAAGCGACTTGCTGGCCGCCACCGAAGGGGTGGAATATCTTAAAAACAAGGTTTTTCAGGATGTTAGTATAGGTTTACTGCATGGCCGCATGAGTTCCGAGGAGAAGGAAGCGGTCATGACTCGCTTCAAGAGCAGGGAACTGGCATTGCTCGTCTCTACGACAGTCATTGAAGTCGGCATCGATGTGCCGAATGCCAGCGTCATGGTTGTCGAACATGCCGAGCGCTTCGGCCTTGCTCAACTTCACCAGTTGCGCGGGCGGGTGGGCCGAGGTGAGGCCGGGGGGCAATGTCTTCTTATTAAATCAGTTAAGTGCAGTGAAGATGGTAATAAACGACTTGAAGTCATGAAGAGGACCAACGACGGCTTTCAGATTGCTGAGGCCGATCTTGAAATACGGGGTCCAGGGGAGTTTCTCGGAACCCGTCAAAGCGGCCTGCCGGACTTCCGTGTTGCCAACATCCTGCGTGACAGTCGCATCCTTGAGGCCGCACGCCGCGACGCTTTCCAACTCATCGAACAGTCCAAGGGGCTGTTATCTCCAGAATATGACCTTCTGCGTCACGAACTCAAGCATCGCTGGGGGCAGCGGCTTGAGTTAGCTTCTGTAGGATAATCCTTTAATATCATATAGTTATCACTCCATGACAGGTCATGTCGGGTCGACATCTGCCGATATCGACCCCGATGTCCACTGACAAAACAAAAAAAGCCTCCTATCCTGACATCAAAACCGGTGCTCAATGGTTGCCAGACAGGAGGTTGTCATGAAGAAATTGGAATTTTCAGGTCTCATTGCTCTCGCATTCCTGGTCGCTGCGTGTTCACCTGTCATCTATGATGGACCGCATCAAACCCACAGCAGTTTCTCCGTTTACCATCACCAGAATGTCGCCAGGGGCGGGCATGATATGCGTCATGACCGACGCAAGGCCCGCATCGAACAGGAGCTATACAATCGACACCTGCGCGCCGCTCATATCTATCGCGGTGATGGCCGAATGGGTCAACTGATCGAAGTGACAGTTTCCAGTGGACGTTTTTACCATAAGGGGAAGTATTGGAAATATAGTCCGGTCACTTTCAGGATTGCCGCTGGTGATATTATCAGGTTCCCGGCAGCCGACCTGGATATTGACCTTTTCATCCGCTATCAGAATGGTTACCTGGCCTTGGATACTGATATCTTCGGCAGCTTCTCGCATAGTCTTCTGGGGATAAGTTACAGATCCGACTGGGTAGACGGGCATTCTTATCACTTGGACAACGCTCATTTCAGAGATGCACGCGTTAAGGTAAAGGCTCTGTCGCCGCGGAAAAATCACGTCAAGCACCATGATTTGGAAAAGAACCGGAAAAAGCATGTGAACCACCAAGGGCCTTCACGGGCAGATCTTGTGAAGCACAAGGAAAAGCATGCTTTCGATCAAAGCAGACATGATGAATCCCAAGGCAGACACGATCATTATTCCAAGCAGAAAAAAGAGAAAAAGACTTTTGGCGAGGTTCTGGCTGAAAGAGAACGTCTGAAGGATCAGGCGAAAGTTTCCAGCAAACAGCGTGAACGAGAAGATCGTCATGCGACTTACGACAGAAATGATCGCCAGAACAAAAGTGGCAACAAGAAGACCTACAGCAGGGAAAAGCCACGCGTTAAAGTCGTTTTCAAAGGGGGCAGCGCAAACGTCAACGGCAAAAGGGTTGCCTTGAAGAAAACGTCCGTGATCCTGACCGAGGGTCAATCCAAAAATGTAAAGATTGCAACCCGCAGTGGAAAGAAAGTTGAACTTCCGGTTTCCTACCGGGACGGTAATCTCTATGTCGATGGCCGAAGAGATTCTGATCGTCAGAAATTCAAGGTTCAGAAATCAGGCAAAAAAGAAAGGATCTACGAATTCTCAACTTCTAATAAAGCGCGCATAAGAGATGTTGAAATGATAGTCAACAGCCTGTAACGCCAAGATAGCCGCCGACGCCGTTTCAGCACAAACTTGCTTTTGAAAAATCGGCGGCTTCCATATTTGCCCTGTAAGACGTTTTCTCAACCTAACAAGAGGTATGAATAGGGCTTGCTGAAACGGAACATATCGAGAGCGGGAACCATAAGGGCAGGTTCCCGTTTTTGATTCAGTAGCGAGTAGCGGGAGGTGAATGGGTGAAGAGTGGAAAACAAGCAGAGCGGGCGAAACTTCATGTCACAGAGTATTGCTCATTAAATAGGTTTTTATTTTATGTAAACTTTGGGATTGAAATTCAAATCCCAAAGTTTACATAATATATATTATGCGACGTTAAGTGTGCGCGGGTCCTGATTGTAGTTGTAGAATTCGCTTGCCCCCTTTTGTTGAGTAATGCGCCAATACGCCTAAAGTGCTCACGGTCTGTTCCTGCAAGATGATTACTTCTCTGGATCATCCACATAAAAATTATGTTTCTTCATGAGATCGTAGAGCGTTGGCCGGCTAACCCCAAGAAATGCTGAGGCTTTGAGTATATTGCCATCAGTGGCATCCAGGGCTTCGGAGACCAGGCTTTTTTCAACCATGCTACGTGCTTCTTTGAGCTTCATGCCGCTTATA
>DAOVNV010000267.1 GCA_030630015.1 Desulfuromonadales bacterium
CATGCGTGATATCGCATTGAAAAAAATGCGAGAAGGGAAAACCAACCGGTGAGAAAAATCTCCATAGAACTGGTTCCACGAAATGTGGCTTCGCTGCCGCAAGAGCTGCAGTTGATCCGGCAGCATTTTCCTACGATCGACACCACCAACATCCCCGATCTACTCAAGTTCAAATTGAGAAGCTGGGAAGCCTGCCGCCAAGCCAAGGCTTTTCTCCCTTATACCATCCCTCATCTGCGTGCCATCGATTTTGATTTGAGCCAACCTTTTCCACTGCAGGACATCCTGCATGACAGTGGCATAGACACGGTGCTGGTGATAGCCGGCGACCTGCCCCAGGACATGTCGCGCAGAACCTTCCGGACCAGTTCGGTGGCGTTGATCCGTGCCCTCAAGCAACAGATGCCCGAACTGAAAGTTTATGCAGGCATCGATCCTTATCGATCCGGCTTCAGGGACGAGCTCGATTATATCAAGAGGAAGATCGATGCGGGTGCGGACGGCTTCTTTACCCAACCGTTCTTCGACAAACGCCTATTGGAAATCTGGCATGACCTGCTGCCGGGGCTCAACATCTATTGGGGAGTCAGTCCGGTCACGAGTCAGCGCAGCAGGGACTACTGGGAGAATCTCAACAACGCCGTGTTCCCGCCTGATTTCGAACCGAGCTTGGCATGGAATCGCCGCTTTGCCAGGGAGGCGCTCGATTTCAGCGAGCAGACCGGCGCGAATCTCTACTTCATGCCGATCCGGGTCGATCTGGTCGAGTACCTGTCGGGGATCCTGAACTGAAGAAGGTGCAACCTGTTTCAGTCCAGAGGGTCGAAGGCATCCTTGTCCGCGTAGCATAAGGGACAGACCCAGTTGTCGGGCAGGTCGGCAAATTCAGTCCCCGCTGGGATATTGTTCATCGGGTCACCTTCGGCCGGATTGTAGATATAACCGCAGTTTGCACAGATGTAACGCATTCCATTCTCCAGTCAGAAACGCGAAGCGCGAAGTGCGAGACGCGAAAAATCAAAACGGCATTTATTTTCTGGTATTGAACCAGCCCCGGTATCGCATTGCAGACATCGAGACTTGACTGATCTCACCTCGCACCTCGTCCCTGCCTATACAGCAAAATACTTCGCCTGCGGATGATGGGTGATGATCGCAGAGGTGCTCTGTTCGGGAACCATTTCCATGGTTTCGGTCAGGGTCACGCCGATCACTCCAGGCTGCAGAATCCGGAACAACATCTTGTGGGCGTCGAGATCGGGACAGGCTGGATAGCCGAAGCCGTAGCGCGAACCCTGGTAGCCCTGGTTCACGTAGCCGGCCATGTCGTCCGGCTTTTCCTCACCGATGCCGAGTTCGCGACGCATTACCTCGTGCCAGTACTCGGCCAGAGCATCGGTCACTTCAACGCTGAAGCCATGCAGCATCAGGTAATCGTGATAGGCATCTGCTTCGAACAGGCGGTGGGTTTCAGCACCAATCTGTTCGCCGATGGTCACTACAAAAAAGGCCGCAACATCCCCTCCTTCGTCGCGCGTTTTGTAATAATCGGCAATGCACAGATGGGGCGGCGCTTGCTGGCGAGGGAAGGCAAAAGCATGGGTCTCCCCGTCCGCCTCTACGTAAACCGTGTCTCCCTCGCTGTAGCAGGGGAAATAGCCGTAGGCGGCTTTGGGCTGCAACAGACCGCCATCGACTGTGTGCTGTTTGAGTCTTTCGTAAAGCGGCTTGACGGTTTGTTCCACCAGGTTCCGGTACTCGTCCGCACTGGTTGCCGCGGTTCTGCGGTAGCCCCAGCGACCGCGAAACAACGCCTGTTCGTTGACATATGCGAAGAGGAGTTCCGGATCGATCTCCGTAACATGCCGCAAGCCAAAGAAGGGTGCGGTCGGAACCAGGTTGCTGCGATCCAGCTCGACATTCTTGAGACCCGGTTTCATCTGCGAGCGATTGTCCCTGGTTTCAATTTGCGTAGAGGCCAGTCGACCCTCTTCGTAATCACGCAAAGCCTTGAGCCCGGCGAAAGCGTCAGCACAATAAACCACCGGGCCAGCATAATCGAGGGCACAGGATCTGGCGACAAACTCTTTGGTCAGTGCCGCACCACCCAACAGGATCGGCGCCGTTAACCCGGCCGCGCGGTACTGGGGCATGCTCTCCTGCATGATGATCGCCGATTTCACCAGCAGCCCGCTCAATCCGATCACGTCGGCCTTGAGCTCAAGGGCCTGCTTGATGATGGTTTCAGCGGGGACCTTGATGCCGATGTTGAAGACCC
>DAOVNV010000123.1 GCA_030630015.1 Desulfuromonadales bacterium
ACATAAGCGACTTCATCAATCGATTGCAGAGCTTCCATAACATACTCACCAATCTGGCTTGAGTCGATTTCCTTCTCACCGCATTCCTGCAGGCTTCGCTCCAGTTTGTCAACGTAGCTTTCAATTGTCGCAATGGAAACCGGCCTTTTTTCACAGGCTCTCTGCATCCCGCCGACAATTTTCTGTCGGTCAAAGGCCTCGCGTCGACCATCTTTCTTAACGACCAGGGGCAGAGTTTCCTCGATCCGTTCATAAGTCGTAAAGCGACGTTCGCAGTCAATGCACTCACGCCGGCGACGAATGTTGTTCCCTTCACGACCGAGCCGAGAGTCGACCACTCGAGTATCATCATGGTTGCAGAAAGGGCATTTCATGGCGTTCCCCCTGTTTTCTGAGCATTCTCCCTGGAAAAAACAGTGACCTCGATCCCGGATTCATCGAGCATATCCATGGACAATTCATCCGGGTAGCCTTCCAGGTAGATAATCTTTTTGATTCCTGCATTAATCAGCATCTTGGTGCAGATGATACAGGGCGAAGTTGTACAGTAAAGGGTTGAATTTGCAATATTCACCCCATGACTTGCCGCCTGGATAATCGCATTCTGCTCGGCATGCAGGCCGCGGCACAATTCATGCCTCTGCCCGGAAGGGACCTTGAGTTGCTCCCTCAGGCAACCGGTTTCGGAGCAGTGCGTGATTCCCTTAGGGGTCCCGTTATAACCGGTAGCAAGGATATTCCTGTCCTTGACCATGACAGCACCCACCTGACGGCGCAGGCAGGTCGACCTGCGCGCTACCAAGTGGGCGATATCCATGAAATATTCATCCCAGGATGGCCGTTCCACCTAGACCAACCTATGCGCATAGAGCGGGAATTGCTGGCACATCTCGCGAACTTCTCCACGGATAGCGGCCAGAGCGGCATCATTATCGATATTCTGCAGGGCGCGATCAATCCACTCGCCAACCTGACACATCTCGGTTTCTTTGAGGCCACGGGTCGTGGTTGCCGGGGTACCGATCCTGACGCCGCTGGTCACAAAGGGCGAACGTGTATCGAAGGGAACTGCGTTTTTGTTGACGGTGATGCCCGCCTGCTCAAGAGCCGCCTCGGCGACCTTGCCAGTCAATTCGCTGCCGGAAAAATCGAGCAGCATGAGATGCGTATCAGTGCCACCCGAGACCAGATTGTAGCCGCGCTCGACCAGTTCACCGGCCAGGGCTTTGGCATTCTTGACAACCTGTTGGGCATAAACCTTGAATTCAGGAGCAAGTGCCTCCTTGAAGGCCACGGCCTTGGCAGCGATAACGTGCATCAACGGCCCGCCCTGGATACCGGGAAAAATATTGCTGTTCAGCTTTTTGCCGAACTCTTCCTGGCAGAGGATCATGCCGCCACGTGGCCCGCGCAACGTCTTGTGCGTGGTCGTGGTCACGAATTCGGCATGCGGCACTGGCGTCGGATGCTCACCTGCTGCCACCAGACCCGCGATATGCGCCATATCAACCATGACAATCGCCCCGACCTGGTCGGCGATCCGGCGGAAAGCTTCAAAATCGATCGTGCGCGGATAGGCACTGGCACCCACCACGATCAGCTTCGGGCGATGCTCTTGCGCGAGCTGCTCAACTTCATCATAGTCAATCGTACCGGTTTCCTGCCTGACACCATAGGGAACGATGTTGAACAGTTTCCCTGAAAAGTTGACCGGAGATCCGTGCGTCAGGTGACCGCCGTGAGCCAGGTTCATGCCGAGCACCGTATCACCAGGCTGGCAGGTTGCAAAATAAACCGCCATATTTGCCTGCGAACCCGAGTGCGCCTGGACATTGGCGTGTTCCGCACCAAACAGCTGCTTGGCACGATCAATCGCCAGTTGCTCTGCCACATCCACACATTCACAGCCGCCGTAATATCTCTTGCCAGGGTAGCCTTCCGCGTACTTATTGGTCAGCAGCGAACCCTGGGCCTCCAGGACATGCTCGCTGACGAAGTTCTCCGACGCAATAAATTCGAGGCTGTACTCCTGGCGCTCAGTTTCGTGACGGATGGCCGCACCGATTTCGGGATCGAATTGAGCCAAGGTTTCTTTCATGACAATGCTTCCTCCGGGGAATTTAGAGAACTCAAAACGTAACCATTCAGTTGTCTGACTAACCGCACAGCATGTGGACTATAGCCGTTGCTTGCGGGAAGTTAAGTGACAACATTGGACGCAGGCAATGGCTATAGGACACCTGCCCTCGCTGAGATGCTGAATAGTTACCTCAAAACTACCAGAACGTTATGTAAAACGGGCAGGCACTTGGCCTGCCCGTCTGCTGTGCCGGTCAGATGCTTCCGGACCGAACGTCCTGTTCGATCCGGGCTATTTTATCAAGCCGTCGCTGGTGGCGCCCGCCTTCATATTCAGCGTCCAGCCAGACATCCACAAGATGACGCGCATTCTCCTCTGACATGACACGTCCACCCATCACCAGAATATTTGCGTTGTTGTGCTCCCGGGCCATTTGCGCCATGTATTCATCTGTTACCAGTGCAGCACGCACCCCTGGATACTTGTTGGCAGTAATCGACATACCAATTCCGGTACCACAGATCAGAACGCCCAGTTCCGCCTCACCTCGCGATACAGCCAAGGCAACTTTTTCAGCGAAATCAGGATAGTCAACAGAATCGCCGTTGCCTGTTCCCAGATCCAGGGTCTCCAGACCACGCGCCGCCAGAACCTGTGCAACGGCGTTCTTGAGTTCCAGACCACCGTGATCACTTCCGAGAACAATCATCATTAACCCACCTTGCGGAACAGTAAACTGGCGTTGGTGCCGCCGAAACCGAACGAATTGGACAGAACGATATTCACATTAGCCTGGCGTGCTTCGTTCGGCACGTAATCAAGATCACACTCCGCATCCGGCTCAACATAATTGATTGTCGGCAGAACCACACCGCGAGATATGGTCAATGCTGCAATAATCGCCTCGAT
This sequence comes from Desulfuromonadales bacterium, assembly GCA_030630015.1. Classification (GTDB taxonomy): domain Bacteria; phylum Desulfobacterota; class Desulfuromonadia; order Desulfuromonadales; family BM103; genus JAQYVZ01. Next base: position 2,990 of record DAOVNV010000123.1, read on the forward strand.
CCCGCCAGCTGCACCGAGCATATGCCCGGTCATGCTTTTGGTTGAGCTCACCATCACCTTGTAGGCGTGATCACCAAACACGCTCTTGATACCCATGGTTTCGTAGAGGTCGTTGAAAGGGGTCGAAGTCCCGTGGGCATTGATATAATCAACATCTTCAGGATTGACGCCTGCCGTACTCAGCGCCATACGCATGCAACGCGCCGCCCCTTCGCCTTCGGGCGCGGGTGCGGTCAGGTGATAGGCATCGCCCGTCAGGCCGTAACCGACCACCTCGGCATAAATTCTGGCACCTCTCTTCTTTGCTGCTTCATATTCTTCAAGCATGACGATGCCGGCGCCTTCAGCGAGAACGAACCCGTCCCGGTTCCGTTCAAACGGCCGACTGGCCAACTTGGGGTCGTCGTTGCGGCTGGACAGGGCTTTCATTACCGAGAATCCAGCCACTCCCATGGCACAAACCGTGGATTCGGTCCCGCCGGCAAATGCGGCATCAGCATCCCCGCGTTGAATGACCCGAAAGGCATCACCAATGGCATGGGTTCCTGTTGCGCACGCAGATACGGGGGCCAGGTTGGGCCCTTTGGCGCCTGATTTTATGGAAATCTGGCCAGCGGCCAGATTGATAATCGACATCGGGATAAAGAACGGGCTGATCTTGCGATAGCTGCTCTTCAACATTGCGCCGTGGTACTTCTCAATTGCGGGCAGTCCGCCCATGCCGGAACCGACAACCACTCCGACACGTTCAGCGTTCTCTTCATTAATTTCCAGGCCGGAGTCGGCCAGAGCCATATCAGCTGCCGCCACTGCGTACTGGATAAAGAGATCCATCTTGCGAGCCTCTTTTTTATCCACGTACTCACCGGCGTCAAAATCGCTGACCTCGCCGGCAAAACGAACCGGAAGATCAGAAGCATCAAAGCGGGTGATCGGGCCAATACCGGATTCGCCATTAGTCAGTGCTGACCAGTTTTTCTCCAGACCGGTACCTAGTGGTGAAATAGCACCCAGTCCGGTGATTACTACTCTTCGCATGTGAGTATTATCCTCCCGCGCAGACTTAAACCATACCTATCAAACAGGATAAGCGTGACCTGCTTTAAACGGGACGGTGGACAGACCATGGCCCGTCCACCGTCAAGATGGATCATGAATTCTTGGATATGTATTCCATTGCGTTCTTGACGGTCTGGATTTTTTCGGCATCCTCATCGGAAATTTCAATATCGAATTCCTCTTCGAGTGCCATGACCAGTTCGACCGTATCCAGAGAATCAGCACCCAGGTCATCCATGAAAGATGCTTCGGGGGTCACTTGATCATCATCAACACCAAGTTGCTCTGCAACAATCTGCTTCACACGTTCTTCAACTGTAGCCATTGTGTTACCTCCTTCTGAAGTTAGACCCGATTATTTTTCGGCCCATTTGTTTTTGTTTTCATGAAATCTGGATCAGCAAGTATACGACTGATCCAGGTTAAAGGGTTACATGTACATTCCACCATTTATCCCAAGCACTTGTCCAGTGATGTAGGCAGCCTGGTCCGATGCCAGGAAAGCAACACTATGCGCGATGTCCTCGACCTCACCCAGTCGTCCAAGGGGAATCTGCGCGATCAAAGCTTCACGTGCCTTGTCCGAAACAACATCTGTCATATCGGTCACGATAAATCCAGGAGTAATTGCGTTTACGGTGATGTTGCGACGCGCCAGTTCCAGCGCAGTCGACTTGGTCAAACCGAGAAGACCGGCCTTGCTGGCAGAATAGTTTACCTGGCCGGCACCGCCCATTTCACCAATAACCGAGGAGATATTAATAATCCGACCCGATCTCTTCCGGGTCATCACCTTGGCAGCTGCGCGGATGCAGAGAAAGGCTCCCTTGAGGTTGGTATCCAACACAGCATCCCAATCTTCGTCCTTCATCCGCAAGAGCAGTCCATCGCGGGTGATGCCCGCATTATTGACCAGTATATCAACCTGGCCGAAGGTCTCAACGGCCTGGGCAATCAAACGATCAGCATCGGCAGCAACCGACACATCGCCGACAACCGCAACAGCCTCGCCGCCGGCTGCGGTAATCTCGGCAACCAGTGCATCCAGCAGTTCCGCATTGCGGGCGGAGGCCACAATCCGGACACCCCGGCCGGCCAATTCAAGTGCGACAGATTTGCCGATGCCGCGCGAGGCCCCTGTAACAACAGCAACTTTTCCAGTCAGCATGTCAAACTCCATTAAACCTTGTCAGGCAACCAGGCCACGAACATCATCCGGAACCTGAACGTTCTGGATGACAGCGCCTTTAGCCGCACGCTTCATAAGTCCGGCCAGAACCTTGCCTGGGCCAATTTCAATAAAATGATCCACTTCCAGGTCGAGCATGGTTCTGATCGACTCCTCCCAGCGAACCGGAGCACTGACCTGTTGAACCAGCAGATCACGCACCCGGGTTTCGTCACGATTAGGAGAAGCCTCGACGTTGCTGACCACGGGCAGAGTCATTGCATGAACCGCCACATCCTCAAGTACTTCAGCGAGACGTTCGCCGGCAGGCCGCATCAGTGAGCAATGGAAAGGAGCACTGACCGGCAGCAACATAGCCCGTTTGGCACCCTGCTCTTTTGCAAGAACGACTGCACGTTCAACGGCCTCGGTATCGCCGGCAACAACTACCTGTCCGTTGCTGTTGAAATTAGCTGGAGACACCACCTGCCCCTGCGCAGCGTCTTTGCAGACGGTTTCCAGAAGCTCGGGGTCAAGACCTAGAACAGCAGCCATCGCTCCCTGACCGACCGGTACGGCTTCCTGCATGAAACAGCCACGCTGACGTACAGTGCGAACCGCATCTGCAAATTCGAGCGCCCCAGAACAGACCAGCGCACTGTATTCGCCGAGGGAATGCCCTGCTGCAAAGTCAGGGACCAGTCCGGTTTCCGTCTGGACAACCCGGAGGGCTGCAATACTCGTCGTTAAAATGGCCGGCTGGGTATTCGCCGTCAGTTTAAGTTCATCCTCCGGCCCATTATAGCAGAGCGCGGCAAGATCAAAACCGAGGGCGTCATTCGCCTCCTCGAAAAGTTGCCGGGCCAGGGGGAAATTCTCCGACAAGGCCTTGCCCATTCCGGCATGTTGAGAGCCCTGCCCGGGGAACAGAAATGCAAGCATTCAATCTTACTCCTGTGGATTCAGCCGTTTGAAGCTACTTACCAGCGCACCAGAGCGGAAGCCCAGGTGAAACCACCGCCGAAAGCATCGAACAGCAGGATATCGCCTTCCTTGATGCGCCCGGCGCGATTGGCTTCGTCCAGTGCAATCGGTATAGTGGCGCCCGAGGTATTGCCGAAACGGTCGACGTTGATATAGGTCCGCTCATCCATCAGCTTCAGGCGTTTGGCCACCGCTTCCAGAATGCGCAGGTTCGCCTGGTGAGGAACGAACAAGGAAACATCAGCCGAGGTCATGTTATTAGCTGCCAGAGCCTCTTTGCCGGCTTCAGTCATGGAACGCACCGCGACCTTGAATACCTCGTTTCCCTCCATTTTCAGGTACTGCTCCTTGCGTTCGATTGCCTCGACGGAAAGCACTATTTTGGTCGAGAAACCTGGCTGATAAAGCAGTTCCAACTGAGAACCATCCGCGTGGAGATGCGTCGACAAAACCCCGTTTTCACCTTCTACCGCCTCTAAGACCACCGCTCCGGCACCATCACCGAACAGGATGCAGGTGTTCCTGTCCTTCCAGTCACAGATCCGGGTCAGAATTTCAGCGCCAATGACGAGAATTTTTTTTGCGTTCCCTGCCTGAATACGGTCTGCTGCGGCACTCAAAGCGTAAATGAAACCGCTACAAGCCGCGGAGACATCATACGCGCCGGAGTTAACGGCCCCGAGGTTCACCTGGACGACACAAGCAGTCGCCGGCCAGGGGTAATCGCCGGTAATAGTACCCATGACAATGAGATCAAGTTCTTCCGGCCTGACGCCGGCCATCTCCAGAGCTCGCTCGGAAGCCTTGGTTGCCAGATCGGAGGTGTTCTCGTCATCGGCGGCAATGCGGCGTTCAGAAATGCCGGTACGGGTGCGGATCCACTCATCGGAAGTATCCAGGAACTTCTCGATGTCAAAATTGGTCAACACCTTTTCAGGTAGGTATGAACCGGTACCAGTAATACGTGCTCTAATCACAGCACTTCTCCTTCAGAGGTAGACGGAACTAATTGTCCGTACCCGCTTTAGATTGATCGCCAAACACTTCTGAAATACTACTGACGAGCTGTTCCGTAACTTGCCTTGCTTCACTGTCATATGCCATACGAATAGCATTCATGATGGCACGCGGACTCGAACTACCGTGGCAGATCATCCCTGTTCCCTTAATCCCCAGCAGGGGAGCTCCACCGTA
>DAOVNV010000279.1 GCA_030630015.1 Desulfuromonadales bacterium
GCCGGCGATCTCGAGGAAGCCGTCGCCTTTAATACCGTCGGGGCCGATGAAGGGGATCTTCATCCGCTTCTTTTTCATCTGGGAAACCAGCTTGGAAGCCTCGGGATGGTACCCACCGAAGATAACCGCATCCGCTTTTTCCCTACGGATTTTCTGGACGATTGCAGAGTAATCCATGGCACCAGGTGTGACGCCTTCAAACAGCACGATTTCGGCCTTGCCGCCCTGCTCAACAAACATCTTGGCAAAATCGGCAAAACCCTTACCGTAATCACCCTTGTCATGAAGGATGGCAATCTTCTTGACGCCCAGTTTGTCAGCGGCGAAATCAGCAGCCAGCTTACCCTGGTCGTCGTCAGGAGCGATGGTGCGATAGAAGTTCGGGTAGTCGCCACTCTGGGTCAACGGAGGATTGGTTGCGGAAGGAGAAATCGCGATGATTCCGGCTTCCTTGTAGATGCCGAGAGCCGCTTTGGTGGCACCGGAGCAAACGTGACCGATAACCACGTCAACGTCCTGGGAGATCAGCTTAGTCGCGGCATTGGTAGCAATCTCGGGCTTACACTGGTCATCCATCGGCAGGACTTCGATCTGCTTGCCGAGCACGCCGCCAGCAGCATTGGCCTGATCAGCAACCAACTTGACCGCTTCCATGGTCGGGATACCGTAAGGAGCCAGGTCACCTGTGTGAGGACCGGCCACGCCAATCTTGATCGTGCCTGCTGCAAACGCGGTTATGGGGACCAACAGGCTGAGAATGCTTACCAAAAAGAGCTTCTTGAGTACTGATTGACGCATGTAGCCTCCTTTTTTCAGGGAAATCAAATGGTTGTCGCTTCCAGAGTAACCTCCCTTATAAATGAAAGGGCAGTTATCGTCAAGCCATAATATACCAAAACCTGAATAGGTTTTTGGAATGCACACGACGTGTAATTATTTCCCAAAAAGGCAAGCTAATGAACCACCCTGCAGCAAGCTGCGAGGCATCAAAAGTTAGAAATAATCCTGCCGACTGAACAGGCGCAGGTCGCGCTCGCTGATCAGTTCGGAATGCAGACAGCCGATCCGCTGGCAGAGACCGACACAGTGCGAAAACTGGGTCTTGGGAGAAGTAAACAGAGCGACGAGGTGCGCTCCGCAGGAACATTCATTGTAAATGGGGAAGGGTTCCGAACAAACCGGGCAGCAGAGCTCGACAACATTCCCGGGAATTCTCTCGAAATTGATGAACTCTCGCCGGCAGTCGCCGATAAACGGACTGATGGAGAGATAGCCCTCCTGCTTGCCGTTTTTCAGTTTGAGGGTCAATCCCGGATGACCGTCAAATACGCCCTTGTCGCTGAGGATGCTATGGCCGTTCTGACAATAACACTCTGTGATCAACTGACCATCTTCCTGATCGCATTTTTCGATAACGCGACGTTTCTGTGAATCATTACCGCCCAGCAGCCACATTATGCCCATAAAAATTCTCCTTGTACTACGTCTTTCTTACATCTTAACCCATATTCATCATCAGGAACAGGCGGCAAATTCGTGCGTTCGACCCATGTGTCCGGAGCCTGTCGTAGCGGAGGATGCGTGTGTCCGGAGCCTGTCGTAGCGGAGGATGCGTGTGTCCGGAGCC
>DAOVNV010000220.1 GCA_030630015.1 Desulfuromonadales bacterium
ATTAGCATACTCATCAAGGACAACCGGTGCTTCACCGGCCTGCGCCTTGCGTCCCAGCAGCTTTTGCGTTGCAAACAGGTTCATGTTGATGTTGGCCTGATGAAGCCACAGGCGCCGGATATCGACAATGTCAACACCGTTCGCTTCAAGCTGCTCCTCGACCAGGTTGCAGACCTGCGGCAGCAACTCTTTGAACACCTTCCTCCCCTGCTGCACAAACCATTGGTCCGGCTCGAAAAAACGCTCCAGCCTGAGATCGGCTTCAACCCGGGTCAGATAACTGAAATCGGTGCGGATATTATTTGAAAAAACGGTCTTCAATTTGCGATCCAGAATCTTGAACAGGGGGACGTCTGCCGCCGTCTCCTGTCGCTCTAAAACAACTGCAGTAGCGACGTCACCGAAAATAAAGTGGCAGTCACGATCACTAAAATTGAGCATCGGGGTAGTATGTTCCGGATTAACAACCAGGACAGAGTTTGCAGTGCCGGACAAAAGTGCATCCATCGCATTCGACAAGGCAAAGGTCGCGGTAGAACAGGCAACCGACATATCATAAGCGTAGCCGCTGCAGCCCAAAGCCTGCTGGATTTCCACGGCAACCGCAGGCCATGGGCGTTGCGTGGTCGAAGAACCGCAGATAACCAGATCAATCTCTTGCGGCTGTTTTTGCGCCCGACTCAAGGCTTCTTTTGCGGCCGCGACAGCCATTTCGGCACAGATCGAGATCTCATCAGGGGATCGGCGGGGAACAGTGGTCATCATCCGCTCGATATCGAGGATTCCCTCTTTGTACATCACATAACGTTGCTTGATCCCGGAGGCTTTTTCAATAAACTCGACACTCGAGTGCTGGATTGCCTCAACATCTCCACATTCTATGGCCTTGCCATTCTCGCGGTTGAACTTGTCTGCGTAGGCGTTGTGCGCCTCGACGAGCTCTACATTGGTCACAACATTCGGGGGAGTGAATAAGCCGGTGCCACTAATAACAACGTCGTTCATAATTAATCCTTTGTTGACATTGGAAACTCGACGACTCTACTGCAAGAGAAGTCAGCAATAACCGATTTCTTCAGTCAACGCCATTTGAGAATGCATAAAGCTGCCGCTGCCGCGAGCAACTTCTCGCCCCTGTTCATCGTACAAAATCGCTTCGGCAATCAGCAGTTTCTTAGTCTGGTTCACGACCCTGCCAACCGCCCGAATTCTCCCGGAGGACACTGGACGAAGCAAGTAAATATTAAAATTGGACGTCAGCACAAAAACGTCTTCGATCAGTGAGTTCGCCGCAAAATAAGCGGCATCATCGAGCGCCTTGAAATAGACCGAGCCGTGAATGGCACCGGCCGCATGGAAAAACTTTTTCTGTACAGCGAATTCAAGTACGGCTTCGCCCTCTGAAATTTCCAGGTTCGGCTTGTAAAACTCGTTAATCGGGGCACTGGCATACATCCGCTCCAGCTTGCGAAAATGTTCTTGGTTTTCCATCGTAACGTTCCCTCTAATTTATGCAAAAGAACCAGAAATATGATTGACCTGTCACTGGGCACTAGGAGTCTGTCGCAGAAACCATTTCCTCCTCAAGAGCAATAATTTTCTTTTTAATCGGCTCAAGGATTGCGGCCTTCTTTTTATTGCGATAGTCATAAGACACCATCAACGCCTCCCCTTCCGCCGCTATTTTACCGGTCTTCTCGCTGACGATACAGTACTGCATGACAAAATTGTCGTCACACAATTCAGAGATCCTGGCTCCAACCTGCACCACGTCCGGGTAAGTCAGTGGTCTTCGATATTGACATTGGGTCGACGCCAGAATCGGCCCGACACCAGACTCTACCATCGATTTCATGTAATCGAGTTTTTCAAAGTAGGCTATTCTGGCGTTCTCGAAGTAACGAAAATAGACGATATTATTAACATGCTCAAAAGCATCCATCTCTCCCCAGGCGACTGAAACCTTAACCATCACCGGGAATTCTTTCAGAAGCGATTCCATTGTCTTTTTCTCTCTAACCTGCTACCCGGCGCGGCCGGGCACAGCATCATCCATAGTTAAATTGATCTGCTCATTTTGTATAACGCCAGCGACCGTCCGCCGATGTCTCACGCTTGAGCAGCCCGCGCAACCTGAGATAGTTGAGATGAGCCACCAGTTCCCCGACGGCAAACGGCATCTGTTGATTGTCCAGACTCTGCGGAAACAGCACCGGCAGAAGCTCGGCTACGGAACGGGGCTCATCACAGGCTTCGGGAAGCAGGCTCAGACGCTGATGATGATGTGCCGCAAGAGCATCCAAACGCCGGTGCAAACCACTAAAAGCCATACCGTGAGACGGCAAAACCAGGGTCTCCATCGGCAGGCACCGAAGGGCAACGAAGGATGCCAAATAAAGGGCCAGAGGATCATCGTCAGGGTCGTTGGGCCAGACACTGACATTCGAGCTGATCTCCGGCAGCACCTGGTCGCCTGAAATCAATATGCCATCACAATAGAGTGCAGCATGTTGCGGAGAATGCCCGCCACCGGTGATTATTCGCCAGTTACGGCCACCGACTTCGATGCAATCATCATGTGCCATAGTGTGACATTCATCAGGAAGCAACGGCACGCCATGACGATACGCCTTGTGGGACATGGTCGCAGAGAAAACCTGTTTATCAGGCACATCACAACAGTGCAGGTAGGCTTCCGCATCCTCTTTGAGCCAACCGGCCTCCCCGTTGTAAATCTCAACGGCCCGGCTGTATTCATCCCCAGTCATCCAGACCTGTCCACCCTGCTGCTGTACCAGCCAGGCGGCCAGACCGAGGTGGTCGGGATGGCAGTGGGTCACAATCACCTTTTTCAGCGGCCGTCCCTGCATAAGATCGGCAAAGTGCTGTTCCCACAACGTCTTGATCTCGGCTGATGCATAACCGCAGTCGACAACCGACCAGCCGTCACCATCCTCGAGCAGCCAGAGGTTGACATGATCGAGGGCAAACGGCAAAGGCATCCGCAGCCAGTAAATTCCGACCGCAACCTCGATCCACTCGCCCCATCCGGGAACCTGCGGCAAAGGATATGGCAGAAGTTTTCCGGCAGCCGGTAAAGTCCCAGGCAAAATCTCTTTAACCACGAGTGACGGCGGTACCGATGACAACACGCTGAATCTCGCTGGTTCCTTCGTAAATTTCGGTGATTTTGGCGTCACGCATCATCCTCTCAACCGGGAATTCACGGGTATAGCCGTAGCCGCCATGGATCTGCACCGCCTGAGTGGTCACACGCATGGCAGTTTCACTTGCGAACAGTTTGGCCATGGCCGATTCCTTGCCGTAGGAGAGACCACTACTTGCCCTGTCCGCAGCTTGATAAACCAGTAGCCGAGCAGCCTCTATCTGGGTCGCCATATCGGCCAGTTGGAACTGCACCCCCTGGAAGTTAGCGATCGGTGTGTCGAACTGTTTACGCTCCTGCGCGTAATCAACGGAAGCATCTAAGGCCCCCTGGGCGATCCCCAGTGCCTGTGCAGCGATGCC
>DAOVNV010000136.1 GCA_030630015.1 Desulfuromonadales bacterium
ACTCCACCCAGCAAGGACAATTCCGTAAACACCCAGTCCGGCAAACGCCAAGATATAAAGGATGCCGATATTCAGGTCCGTGATCTGCTGCGGCACAGCGAAACCGCCGATCGTGACATCCGGTCCGAAAGGTATGACGGCAACGGTAATAAACGCCGGGACCAGGATCATCATCGGAGCCAGGAGAAATGGGACCACATTGGCTTTAGTCGGAATGATGTCTTCCTTGAAGAACAGCTTCACACCATCGGCAATCGGTTGCAGCAGGCCATGCCAGCCGGTGCGCATCGGGCCGAGTCGGGTCTGCATGTGGCCGATGATCTTGCGCTCACACCAGGTGGCATAAGCGACGATCAAGATAACCACGACAAAGACGACGATCAGCTTCAGCACCATCATCCCGAGAAAAAGTGGCATATTGTTAGATAAGCTCAGCATTTCCGTCATGACAACCCTCTTCCTCGTTCCTTATTGTCCGTTTAAGCCCGTCAGTCCGGGCCAAATTCTATCGTATACGATCCGCCGTTAACTACTTGCTGATCGTAACAGGGATAACCGTTTCACCTTTGTACATACGGTTAACCCCGGATTCCTTAAAATGATATGGTGCAAACAGAACCCCATTGGGCATCCTGATATCAACCTTGGCCTTGAGCTTCAGCTCTACGCCGTTGCCCTTCACCTTGACCAAATCTCCTTCTTTGATACCCAGAGTTGCGGCATCATCCCTGCTCAATTCAACAAATGCCTCGGGTACGACAGCGAGAGGACCTTTTGCATGAGTTGACGTGGTGCCGCTGTGATGCAGGGCACTGCCGGTTACCAGTCGATACTCGCCCTCAACCAGAGGAGCCGCAGTAACCTCACCCAGCTTGCGCGCGGCAGGCTGCAGAGTCTCACCACCCCAGACAACACCCTGGGGTCCGATCTCGTTAAAGTTGATTTCCGCATAGGCAGGGGTGTCCTTGCCGATTTCCGCAAAGATCGCCGCCGGACCGGTGAAGGCCAGGCTGCCGCCCAACTTGGCATCCAGCATGCTGAAGATTGCTCCGTCTGTTTTGGCTTCGCCTGGGCTGGGTACTCCGGCGCGCACTCTCTGGATACGGCGCTCAGCATTCGTAAAAGTGCCTTCCTTTTCTGCGAATGAAGCTGCAGGCAGTACAACATCTGCTTTGGCTGCAGTACTCGACAGGAAAATATCCTGCACCACCAGGAAAGGAACCTGGTCGAGAGCCTTTTCGATCCTGTCCCGGTCGGGATAGGAAACCACCGGATCTTCACCAACCACGTAAAGTGCATCCAGTTTGCCGCTGGCAGCAGCATCCAGCATGGCCTGGGCGCCGAGTCCATCAGCGGCCGGCAGAATACCGAGATCGATTGCACCCTGGCTGTTGGCTTTCTCACCGCACAGGTAGATGCCGCTGCCTTCGCGACCGGGGATACCGGCCAGCAGGGCGAGATTAGCCGCAGCAACAGCCAGTTCCTTACTCAGGGCGGTGTAGGGCAAGCCGTAGGCGAGCATGATCGCTGCCCGCTCAGCGCCGGCCAGTTGACGGGCCGCATCGCGTAAAGCGTCTGCATCGACACCCGTTCTGGCAGCAACCTTGTCAGGGGTGAAATCAGCCAGAGCCTGCTTGAGTGGCTTAACACCCTCGACGCCATCAGTCTTGGCCAACCCTTCCTCGAGCATAATCTGGGACAGTCCGTTCAGAACATCCAGTTCGAGACCTGGACCGGACAGCAGAGTCTTGGCCCGGGGCAGCTTGCTCAGTTTGCCGCGCTTATCAGCCACAACCAGCAGTTGTGCATTGTTGCGGCGAATGGCCTGATTGATCACCATGCCGACCACGGGGTGGGTATCATAGAAATCGTTGCGGATCGCCAGAACCACGTCGCTGTTCTCGATCTGCGGGAAGGTTGCCGTGGAAGCCTTGACGCCCAGAGTCTCAAACAAACCCTCTGTGACCCCCTTGTAGCATTCGCCGCCGGAATGGTCGAGGCTGCCGGTGCCAATGGTTTTGGCAAGGTTCTTCAGCAGGAAAAGCTCTTCGTTGGTCAAGCGGGCTCCGGAGAGGACGCCGACGCCCTTTCCTTCCTGCGCTTTCACAAACCCGTCGGCAACAGCCTGCAATGCTTCGTCCCACTCAACCTCGACCAACTGGTCATTTTTGCGTACCAGCGGTTTGGTCAAGCGGTCTTCACTGTTGACATAAGAATATCCGAAGCGGCCGCGGACACAGAGGTTGCCGTCGTTGACACCGATCTTGTCATTGAAGCGGATCGTTTCAATCTTCTTGTCCAGCAGACCAAGGGTCACAGTGCAGCCATTGCCGCAGTAGCCGCAAACCGTATCGACCTCTTTGAGTTGCCAAGGACGCGCCTTGAACTTGAAAGGTCGCGGCAGCAGGGCGCCCACCGGGCACATCGACACACATTGGCCGCAGAATTCACAGTTCAGACCACGATCGAAAGCGGTCGCAATCTTGGTTTCAAAACCACGGTTGATGAATGAGTAAGAACCGTAACCGACCACCTCATCACAGACGCGCACACACTTGCCGCACAGCACACAGCGGTTCATGTTGCGCTCTATAAGAGGGTTGACCTCGTCAGTAGGCAGATCAAACTTCTCACCCTTGAAGCGGTTGGTAACAACCTCATATTCGTAGGTCAGGTCCTGCAGGTCGCATTCGCCGGCCTTGTCGCAAACCGGGCACTCAACCACGTGATTGACCAGCAGGAACTCGAGAACCGTCTTGCGGACCTTGACGATTTCCTCGGAAGTGGTTGTAACGACCATTCCCTCGGTTACCGGCGTGGTACAGGAGGGAATCAGGCGGCCCTTCATCTGCTCAACTTCGACCAGGCAGATGCGGCAGGCGCCGTAAGGCAACAATTTCTTGGCGTAGCAGAGCACCGGAATATGAATTCCATTATCCTTAGCTGCCTCGTAAATGGTGGCAGTCTTGGGAACCGTAATCTGCTTGCCGTCAATCGTCAGGTTAACCATCGTGTCCTCGTTATCGTGTCAGCTGAAAATCGTCTATTCGATCGCCATAAAGCGGCAGGCATCGTAGCAGGAAGTACATTCCGTACACTTTTCGCGGTCAATCACGGCAACCTGACCTTTTTCCCAGGCGATGCAGTCCACCGGGCAAACCTTCGGGCATATGCCGCACTTCTTGCACTTGTCCTCGATGACCCTGAAATGGAGCAGCGGCTTGCAGGCGTGGGAAGGGCACTCCTTGTCCTTGATGTGCGCCTCGTATTCATGCCGGAAGTAGCGCAGGGTCGACAGGACCGGGTTGGGTGCTGTCTGGCCAAGCCCGCACAGAGAGCTCTTCTTGATATCAATCGCCATATCTTGAAGCAGTTCGAGATCACCCTCTTGACCTTCTCCTGCACAAATGCGCTCAAGAATTTCAAGCATGATCTTCAAGCCGATGCGGCAAGGGATGCATTTACCGCAGGATTCAATGCGGGTAAAGTTCAGGAAGAAACGGGCGATGTCGACCATGCAGGTTGTTTCATCCATGACCACCAGGCCGCCCGAACCCATCATGGCGCCAGCCTTGATCAGCGAGTCGTAATCGACTTCAGCATCCAGCCCTTCGGCCGGCAGACAACCGCCGGACGGGCCACCAGCCTGAACCGCCTTGAACTTGCGGTTGTTGTGGATGCCGCCACAGACATCGTAGATAACTTCCTTTATGGTGGTGCCGGCAGGAACTTCAACCAGACCGGTATGCTTGACTTTGCCGGTCAGGGCAAAGATCTTGGTACCCTTGGTGCCTTCGGTGCCGATTGAGTTGAACCAGTCCGCACCGTTGTAGAAAATATAGGAAACGTTGGCGAAGGTCTCGACGTTGTTGATGTTGGTCGGCTTGGTCCACAGACCACGCACCGCCGGGAAGGGTGGACGGGGACGGGACATGCCGCGTTCGCCCTCGATGGACGCCATCAGGGCGGTTTCCTCGCCACAGACAAAAGCGCCGGCACCGGCCTTGATGCGCATGTTGAACTTGAAACCGAGGCCCATGCAGTTCTCGCCGATAATCCCCTTTTCCTGGCAGGTGTCAATCGCCAGTTGCAGGCGCTTGATCGCCAGCGGGTACTCGGCACGGCAGTAAACATAACCGAAGTCGCAACCGATCGCGTAGGCGGCAATCATCATGCCTTCGATGACGCCGTAGGGGTCGCCTTCGAGAACCGAGCGGTCCATGAAGGCCCCAGGGTCACCCTCGTCAGCGTTGCAGATCAGGTACTTGTGGTCACCGGGTGTCGCCTTGCAGAAAGACCACTTGACGCCAGTCGGGAAACCACCGCCACCACGGCCACGCAGACCGGACCGCTTGACTTCCTCGATGACCTCTTCCGGCTTCATGGTCACGGCCTTCTTGATGCCGAGAAAGCCCTTGTTAGCAATGAAGTCATCCAAGCTCTCGGCGTCGATGGTGCCGCAGCGGGAGAAGATGATGCGCTGCTGATTCTCCAGGAACTTGTTATAGTAAGGACCAGCAACCTTTTTCGGCACCGGCTCGTTGCCGAGCATATGCTGTTCGACAATCTGCTCGACCAGCTCAGGTGTCACGAAGTCATAAGTGACCGGGTCCTGGCCAGGCATCACGATGTCAACCAGCACGTCGTTGGCACACAAACCACGGCAACCGGTTTTCTTGATATCGCAGTGACTGCCAACTTTTGCAGCGACACCCTGCTTTTCAAACTCGGCTTCGAACGCGTCAATAACGCTCTGTGCGCCCGAAGCGTAGCCGCCGGTACCGGTACAGATCAATACTTGGATATTTTCTGCTGTTTCGGCCATAGAACCCTCGGTCAATCCATATTCTTGTATTTGTCAATGACTTCGTCAGTCTTCTGAACGGTCAGCGAACCGTAAGTGCCCTCATTAACCATGATAACCGGCGCCATACCGCAGGCCCCGATACAGGCCACATGCTCGACAGTAAACTTGAGATCTTCCGTGGTCTCTGCATGCCCGATACCCAGCCGATTTTCAATCGTGTCGCCAATCCGGACGGCACCCTTGACATGACAAGCGGTTCCCATGCAGACACGGATGATGTACTTGCCGCGCGGTTTCATGTGGAACTGGGAGTAGAAAGTCAACACGCCGTAAATCTGGCTGGTATAGATGTTCAAACGTTCCGCAGTCAAATGGACGGTCGGCTCGGGGATATAGCCGTAGAACTCCTGGATGCCCTGTAGAACAGGCATCAGGGAACCGGGCATATCAATATACTTATCGATGACCTCGTTCGCTCCGGTCAGGTCGATTTCTTCTTCTTGAACTTGGGTTTCGACAGCCTCACTCATAGCTGGCTCCTCAAAAGGTTAGCGGTCGATCTCGCCCAGAACGATATCGAGGGTTCCGATGACAGCCACAACATCGGCGATCAGCGAACCTTCACACATTTTAGGCAGGGCCTGCAGGTTGACGAATGAGGCCGAACGAATCTTCATGCGATAAGGGCAGGACGAGCCGTCGGAATTGAGATAGAAGCCGACCTCCCCTTTGGGGTTTTCAACACCGACATAGATCTCACCTTCCTCAGGCTGGAAGCCTTCGGTGACGATCTTGAAGTGATGGATCAGACCCTCGATGGTATTGACGACATCCTGTTTGGGCGGCAGGCAGATCTTGGGAGCATCAGCCAGAACCGGGCCGGGCTTGAGCTTGTCGAGAGCCTGGTAGATAATCTTGCAGGATTCATGCATTTCCTTGATACGTGCATGGTAGCGGGCCCAGGTGTCGCAGCCGTCTTCGACGATAACATTAAAGTCGTAGTTCTCGTAGCCGCTGTAGGGCTGGTCGCGGCGCAGGTCCCAGTTAACACCGGAACTACGCAAGGCCGGCCCGGTCACGCCGAGATCGATAGCGTCCTCAGCACTGATCACACCGACATCCTGGATCCGCTTCTGCCAGATGATGTTGCCGGTCAGCAGACCTTCATAGGTCGCGATGTGCTTGGGCATTTCATCAATGAAGTCACGGATATCCTTCTCGATGCCGTCCGGCAGGTCGGCGGACAGACCGCCGACGCGGAAGTAATTCGAGGTCATGCGCGCGCCGGAGATCTTCTCGTAGATGTCCATGATGTGCTCGCGCTCACGAAAGCAGTAGATGAACACCGTCATGGCGCCGATATCGAGAGCATGACAGGCCAGCCAGACCAAGTGACTCTTGATACGGGTCAATTCTGCCAGGAGGACGCGGACAACCTGGGCCCTTTCGGGGATCGCATCGGTCAGGCCGAGCAGTTTTTCAACCGCCAGCACATAGCCAAGGTTGTTGTGCATGGGGGCCAGGTAGTCGAGCCGGTCCGTCAGGGGCAGGATCTGGTGATAGGTGCGATGCTCCGACAGCTTCTCGATACCACGGTGGAGAAAGCCGACATGCGGAGTGGCCTTAACCACGCGCTCACCGTCCAGCTCCAGGATCAACTGCAACACCCCATGTGTCGAGGGATGCTGAGGCCCCATGTTAATAGTCATGGTTTCAACGTTTGCCATTTGTCTGCCTCGTCTATGAAAAGGTAAACCTTTAATTCCTGTAATCAGCGAACCCGACCCTGGTAGGGCTCACGATCGGGGCCCTGAACCGGATAGTCCTTGCGCAGCGGGTGACCTTCCCAATCGGCGGGCAGCAGGATGCGACGCAGATCAGGATGATTGTTGAAGGTGATGCCCATCAGGTCCCAGCATTCACGCTCAAGCCAGTTGG
>DAOVNV010000008.1 GCA_030630015.1 Desulfuromonadales bacterium
CTCCAGCATCTCCACCGGATAGCCGGTCTTCTCGGCGATCACCTCCAGCAGAACCGCTGATACCTGGCTGCTGTCAACAGCCGGCGGCGCTGCCGACTGAACCGCCGGAGTCGCAACACTGCTCGCACCAAGATACTCGACTATCTGGCCGAGGGTCTGCAAGGCTCCCAGATCCTCCGGACTGACCGCCGGGGCCTCCGGCAGCTGCTCCTGCAGCGCGGAGAGAATCTCCACCCGCTTGATCGAGTCGATCCCCAGGTCGGCATCCAGGGCCATGTCCAGCTCCAGCATCTCCACCGGATAGCCGGTCTTCTCGGCGATCACCTCCAGCAGAACCGCTGATACCTGGCTGCTGTCAACAGCCGGCGGCGCTGCCGACTGAACCGCCGAGGCCTCGGCAACCTGAGCCGGTGCCGTTACAGTCGACGGGCGGCTCAACGGACAGGGTGCTTGTGGAGCCGCTGCAACCGGGGTGGGCATCGGCGACTGTGCCGGGGGCGCCCCCTGCAAAAACCGGTGTTGCTGTTCAATCAGTCCCAGGAAAGACCGGGTCGCCGCTTCCTGACCCTCAAGGAACTTTTTATGCAACTGGGATGTCTGCTCCTGAAGGCTTTGCAATGCCTGCATACTCTGTTGAGTCATCCGCAAGGCCTCCTGCATGGAGCCCTGGTTGACAGCAGTGTCGCCCGTCGATCCACCAATCGGCTGTGCTGCAGGGGCAGCAGATGCTGAGGAAGCCACATTCTCTGAACGGGACGGTCTGGGGGCAACTGCCGGACGTTTCGCCGGCGGCTCAAAATGATTTGCCCCGCAAATCGGGATGGTCAAGCCGCCTTTCTTTTTCTGAGCTCGCTCCACTTTATCGACGAAGCCCTCATCCCAAAGGGTCAGGTCGATCTGGTAGCCGGATACGGCCAGTTGGGCCAGTACTCTGGCCAGATCGTGAATGCCCGAACGCTTGCCATTGGAGGAATCGATGGAAAAAGCCTGGTGCTCGCGCCCGGCCAAGATCGCCTTGGCCATCCCGGTCAGCCTGGCACCCGGGCCCACTTCAACAAAGGTGCGGATACCGGACTGGTACATGCTTTCGATCTCGCTGACGAAATCAACCGGGCTGGCCAATTGCGATGCCAGCAACTCCCTGGCCTCATCAATTGCCTCCGGATACGGACCGCCGCTAGTGTTGGAGAAAACTACAGCTGCCGGTGCAGCAAAATCGATCTCCTGCAATTTTTCAGAAAAAGGCTTGGCGGCATCGGCAACCAGTTGGCTGTGGAAGGCCGCCGAAACCGAGAGTTCCTTGAACCTCAGGCCTTTTTCTTCCAGTAGAACGGCCGCCTTGCGGATTTCAGCGGAGCTTCCGGACAGTACACCCTGATCGGGTGTGTTGCGGTTCGCCAGGACCAGATCGAGCTGTTCCTCATCGAGAATTTTCTCGATTTCAGGAATCGGGGCGGAAACCGCCAGCATCGAACCCCGGTCACCCTCGCCGGCGGCCATCAGGACGCCGCGCAAGCGCGAAAGGGAATGCAGTGCCTCGCGATCAAAATAACCACCGGCACACAGTGCAGTCAGTTCGCCGTAACTGTGCCCGGCAAAAGCTTCAGCTTCAAAACCGAAAGCAGACAGAACATCCAGTGCGCCCAGGTTGACGGCGCCAAGTGCCGGCTGAGCAATATCAGTGGCTCTCAGCCTTGCCTCATCCGAGTCACGTTGCGCATCGTCAAAACGGGGCTGCGGGTAAATGATATCGGATAAACGCTCGCGCCCCTCCGGAACGCTTGCGGAGAAAGCCAGGTCCGCCTTCTCAATCATCGCAAAGAATCCGGGGAAATGGGTGGCCAGATCTTTCAGCATCCCCGAGTACTGGGCTCCCTGCCCGGGGAAAAGGACGGCGGCGCGGCCGGCATCGCCAGCAGCAAAAAAGACTCCGTCAGGACTGGCCCAACTGCTCTGGCCACTGTTCTTCTGCAGCAGGGCAAGTGCTCCCTTGAGCTGTGCACTGCGGTTGGTTTTTTCCCGTTCGATGACCAGCGCCACCCGGCAGGACTGCTGCGGGTCGAACGCATTGCGGCAACGGCCGGCAGCCTGACGCAGTTCAGACCAATCTGAATCGGCGGAAAACTCCGACAGCCTGGCAGCCAGGCCCTGCTCGTCGGCAGCACTGAAAACAGCGATCTGCACATCGCCCATCCAGTCACGCATCGGTTTTTCCGGGCGATATTCCTCAAGCAGGCAATGAAAGTTGCTGCCGCCAAAACCGAGAGCGCTGATCCCCGCGCGACGCGGATGTTTATCATTGGGCGCCCAGGGACGAGCCTCCGTGTTGACGTAAAAAGGTGTCTTGCCTGAAGTCAGCGCCTCCGGAGGATTTTTGACTTTGATCGTCGGCGGCAACGTCTTGTGATAAAGAGCCAGAGCCGCCTTGATCAGACCTGCTGAACCGGCAGCAGCCTTGGTATGTCCGATTTGCGACTTGACCGAGCCGATGGCACAGTGGGGCGTTTCCGCCTCGCCGAAGACACTGCGCAGCCCTTTGATTTCGATGGCATCCCCCACCTTGGTTCCCGTGCCATGGGCCTCGATCAGCTCAATTGTCTCAGGAACGATCCCGGCCTGCTCGTAGGCCCGCTTCACAGCCTTCTCCTGACCTACGGCGTTCGGCTCATAAATCGCCGCACCGCGCCCGTCGCTGGACGACCCGATGCCCCGAATTACCGCGTAGATTTTGTCGCCGTCACGTTCCGCATCGGCTAGGCGCTTCAGAACGACAATCCCCATGCCTTCCCCCAAAGTCGTGCCATCAGCATCGGCATCGAACGGTCTGGCATGGCCGGATGGAGAGAGGGCCGGTGTCTTGCTGAAACAAGTGTACATGAAGATATCGTTGAAGGTGTCGATCCCGCCAGTCACCACCATATCGGCCTTGCCCGCGCCCAGTTCCAGAGCTCCCAGGTTGAGCGCACTCAACGAACTCCCACAGGCGGCGTCAACCACACAGTTGGTGCCGCCGAAATTGAAGTGCCGGCTGATCCGGCCGGCAACCACGTTGCCAAGCAGGCCCGGAAAGGAATTTTCCTGCCAGGGCACATAGGAATCCGAGATCCGCTTGATGGCGTCCTCGGCCACCTCGTCCTCCACGCCCGCGTCTTTGAGAGCTTCGCGCCAGCGGGGATGGCCCAGCCGGGCGCCAAGCGGAATCACCAGTTCCAGGGCACCGGTCACACCGAGGATGACACTGACCTTCTCGCGGTCGAACTCCCGATCCGCGTCATACCCGGCATCCTTCAGCGCCTGTTCCACCGCGACCATGCCGAGCAGTTGTGACGTATCAATCGCCTCCAGAGCATTCGGCAGGACCCCGTACTCCATCGGGTTGAAGTCGACAGGAGAGAGAAACCCGCCCCGTTTCGCGTAAACCTGGTCAGCTGCTTTAGGATCCTGGTTATAGTAATCTCCAGCCTTCCAGTGTGTCTCAGGCAGTTCGGTAATCGCGTCGATGCCCTTTTTGATATTGCTCCAAAAGGCCTCGACATCGTTCGCTTTCGGAAACAGGCAACCGATTCCGACAATGGCAACTGGTGAGGTATCACCTGACATCTGGCTGGTTTCAGCCGTGTTGTGCTTTTTCAACGGAGGTACTCCTTGATTTTTTCTGCTTTCAGGGGGCGGGTGAGTTCTTCACCGCAATCGGGATAAAATCCCTGAATCGTCATCTGGTTGGCCCGCAAGACAATAGCCGCACCGAAAAGAATGTTTAAAGCGACTGTTACGACCCGGCGATTGGCAACATCCTGGAGGAAGCTGTCGCGGCTCCATTCGTTGAATGCACCCATGCCTGGTCCGCACCAGATCTGGTAGTCAACCCGACGCGAGGCTTCCCCCTGGTTGGCCCAGACTGGAGACTGGCCGAGATACCAGCGGAACACCAGCGCCATTTTGTATTTCGGGTCCCGCTCCGCCTTCTCAAGTTGGTGGGGGTCCCGCTTGGCAAAATAGTTGCTGGTCTGATTCCAGACATCATCGAGAGACATACGAAAGACTGTTTTTTCCAGTTTCTGGCGTTCTTCGGCAGGCAACGCGTCGATACTGTCAAAGGTACGGTAAAGATCATACAGCTTGGCCGCCCGTATGGAGAACATGGTGCCCCGTTTCAGAACCTGAACCTTGACACCCATCTCGAACATGTCCCCGGACGGGGCCATGGTAATGTCGGCCTGGCGGGTTTCGGCAAGCATCTGACGAACCTCGTCGCAGGTTCCTGATTCGAGACAGGCCTGGTTGATTGACCCGGTCATCAGGTAGGCGGCCCCCATGGCGAAGGCTGCAGCAGCCGAAGCCGGGGTGGCGATGCCGCCGCCGAGGCCGACCCTGGGAGTCTGATCATAATTGTACTGCTGCTGCAGTCGATCCCTCAGTGCGGCGATAGTGGGGAACAGGGCGATCGCCGGGCGGTTGTCGGTGTGCCCGCCGGAATCGGCCTCTACGGTCACGTCCTGAGCCATCGGTATCTGCGCAGCTAATCCAGCCTGCTCTTCGGAAAGATCACCCGAGGCGACCAGTTCCTGCAGGAATTTCTCAGGCGGAGGCGAGAAGAACCGGGTGGCGACTTCCTCGCGGGAAATCTTGGCGATGATCCGGTTGGGGGTCACAATCCGGCCAGTCTGATCGCGATGAATGCCATGAGTTCGATAGCGCACCACTGGCAGTGTCAACGCCAGGAATGCAGAGGCTTCAACCAGACTGACTCCGCGCCGCAGATAGAGATCAACCAGGGTGTTTTCAAGCTGCGGCTCGTTCGGACTGTGGATCAGGTTGAAACCATAGGGGTCGTTCCCGCCATCCGCTTCAAACTGGTCAATCGCCGCTGCAACATCTTCGGGCAACAAACCGGCCGAACCGAAGAAGCCAAGCATGCCTGCCTTGCCGAGAGCCTTGGCCATGGCGACGGAACTGATGCCCTTGGCCATAGATCCGCCCACGTAGGGGTAGCGAATACCGTGGTCACTGCAAAAGCCCGGATCACCCAGACGCTCCAGCAGGCATGGCGCAACAACCCCTTCAAAAGGCAGGGAGGCCGTTGCTCCCGGGAAACCAGGTTCTGAGAGTTCCGTTCCAGCCTGAATGACAAGCGCATCATCATGCTTTGAAAGGAACAGGGGCTGATCGATCCTGCGCAACGCCTCCAAGCTGTTCAAGCCAGCAGACTGCCCATCCGATGCTGCGGGCTGGAATAATCCGATCGCCGGGCACTTGTTCTGTTCGAGACTTTTCAACAATCGTTCTCCTGGAGGGAGTTCAAAACCCTCTGGATTTCATCGACAACTTCTTTCGGGGTGGAGGCTCCGGCGGTCAATCCGACTCTGGGGTACTGCTTCAGCTCTTCAAGAGGCAGTTCATCAGCCGTTTCAACGTGAAGAGCCTTGGCCCCATGAGCTCTGACAACCTGGGCCAGGCGCCGCGTGTTGCTGCTTTCGTAACCGCCAGCAACGATCACGAAATCGACCAGGCCTGCAATGCGGGTCGCCTCCTCCTGACGCTGTTTCGTCGCATCACAAATCGTTCGCAAAATCTTGATGTCCAGTTCCTTGCGATGCTGCAAAAACTGGATAATAGCCTGGAAAACATCCTTGTCCTGGGTGGTCTGGGCTGCCAGACAGTATTTTTTACCAGGATCGAGTGCCAACTCTTCGCATTTGTCTTTCGAATCGAACACCACCGCCTCACCCGCGGCATAACTCAGCAGACACTTCACTTCGGGGTGGGCTTCTTCACCGTAAAGCAGCAAAGTCCGTCCATTGGCGGTATGGCGCTCAATCAGAAGGCAGGCCGCAGCGACTTTCGGACAGGTCGCATCGACAACCTGCACACCACGACTGCTCAACTCATTTTGGATCTCCTTCGCGACCCCGTGGGCACGAATCACCACGGTCGACCCGGCCGGCACCTCCTCCGGCAAACGGACGGTGACCACCCCCTTCTCAGCATACTCCCGGACCACCTGGGGGTTGTGGATGATCGACCCCAGGATAAAGATCGCGTTGCGTTCCGCAGTATTCTGGATAAGCTCATTGAGCTTGCAGAGCGCCAGGTCGACACCCATGCAAAAACCGGCTTTTTGAGCCCTCAGCACTTTCATTTCTGTTCCTGTGAACAAACCCTTCAACATAAAAGATGGGCACAGACCCAGTCTGCCCCTATTGAGCCATGACTGAATCATGGAGTATAGCGTTTTTACGATTAAATTTTAAGAGTTTTTTTCAAAACTGATGACTTCCAACCTGAAAACTTATCTACGACACTGAAAAAGCGGCCTTAAAAGATTGCATGAACATCAGCACAGTCTTCGAAGCACTAATCGGGATGGACATTTACACCCGTCGGGAATAAAATAAAGATAAGAAAAATATTGACAGAAATACTTCTAATCAGCACAAAGAGAAGTACAGCGCAGGCAGCAACAGGAGAAGCGTGATGGCCAGGATTCCAACGCGAGACAAGGATCTCCCCCCCGAGGTCACCATAATATTCAAGGAAATTGAAGACACTTTCGGGACGGTTCCGAACCTTTTCAGGACCTATGCTCACTATCCGCCGCTACTGCATACCAACTGGGAAAAGGTCAAGGCGATGCTGATGCAGGGCCGCCTGAGCCGGAAGTTGAAGGAAGTCATCGCCATCCTGGTCTCGTTGGACAACGACTCGGCCTACTGCCTTGCCACGCATACGGGGGATATGCTGGCACTCGGCGTAACCCAGGAAGAGATTGACTCTCTTCAGGACAATCTTGACCAGACGGATTTCAGCCTAAAAGAGAAAGCCCTGATCCATCTCGCACGCGAAGCTAATCGGGCGCCGCACGGGATTAGCGATGACGCCTTCCTGGCTTTGCGTGATGCTGGAGCCAGTAACGCTGAAATCGTCGAAGCCCTTGGCGTCATGGAACTATTCGCCGCTTTCAATAAATTTCTGGTCACGCTCGATGTGGATATCGAATTTAACTGACCCTGCAACCAGTTCCACCTGCCCCTTCAATCTGACCCATGAGTAATCGACGGATCCAGATTCAAAGAACGGGGACGGAATTAACATTCCGTCCCCGTTCTTTTCTCCGCTCTGAGCTCACGACTTAATCCACCCGAGAACCAGAAAGATGGTCCCAAAACGGAGTTAGCCAACTGTCTTGACAGTATTCTTATGTAGCAGGTACTTCAGGTGTTTCAGATGCTTCAGGTGTTTCAGATGCTTCAGGCTCTTCGACTACCTGGTCAACACGGGTTTGGGTCTGCGTACGAGCAGCTTCGTTAACCACTTGGTTCTCGCGCAACATTTCGCGTGAACGGGTCTGATCCTGAGTCTGGGTCTGGGCGGCGGTTTCCATGCCGGTGCAATCACCAGTCCCGTTGCCACCATCAGAACCTTCGCCGCCACTACTACCACCGCTTTCACCGCTGCCGTTGCCAGCGCCGCCATTGCCACCACCGCCGCCACTCCCGGCACAGGCAGGTGCTGCCATCGCAGTCAGCAACAGGGCGGCACACATCACTGCAAGCAAAGTTTTCTTCGTCATCATATTCTCCTCTTCTGAACGAGTTTGATTTTTGTCGGAACGTACACCATTGACGAACAGAAGAGCAAAAGGTTTACAGGAAAAGTCTTGCAGGGTGTTTTTTTCGTCAGCGGATGCTGTGTGACAGGTTGGCGGGGCACCATCGTCCAAATAAAATCCGTTGCACACGAATTTGTCCCATTTTCATAACCAAGCGCAATAAAATATGACCATTGGACCAACAACTCTAATTTGGCATTCAATTGTTGCCGAAAATCTCCAGGCAAGGTAAACATTGTTCACAGGTTTTTTTGTGCTATAGTCACTGCGACACTACATTAACTCTCGCTAACTACCACCCAAGGCCTGCGCCGTGAAAATTGGACTGAAGATAACGGCCATGGCGATGCTGCCGATCATCTTGACGGCGGTGGTGGTTTTGGGGGTTGCCCTCTACCAGAAATCAGTCCTGAGCAACTTCTTTGCCGAGGAAATCGACCGGCAGGCGCAAAGTGAAGCACAGAAGATCGTGCAGAGCGTCTACCTGATGTGTCGTGCGGTTCAGGAGTCGGCGCAACAGGCAGTCAATGCCAACTTGCGAGTTGCCGCCGACATCCTGAAACACAGCGGCCCGGTCTCCTGTGGCCGCCAAACCGCCACTTGGGAAGCAACCAACCAATTCAGCCAGGAAAAATCCCTTACAAGCCTTCCGCAGTTACTGGTCGGCGGGAAATGGCTGGGGCAGAACCGCGACCTCTCCCGGACGACCCCGGTGGTCGACAAGACCAAGGAACTGGTGGGCGGCACCGCGACCATCTTTCAGCGCATGAATCAAGCTGGGGACATGCTGCGAGTCGCCACCAACGTTACCAATCTCGACGGCAGCCGCGCTATCGGCACGTTCATCCCCGCCGCTGAACCGAACGGCACACCCAACCAGGTGGTGCAGACATTGCTGAGCGGTCAAATCTTCCGCGGCCGCGCCTTCGTGGTTAACGCCTGGTACATCACCGCCTACCAGCCAATCTGGAACGCCGACCAAACCGAAGTGATCGGAGCCCTGTATGTTGGCGTCGAGCAGGAGAAACTCGAGAGCCTGCGCAAGGGGATCATGGACATCCAGGTCGGCCGGACCGGCTACGTCTGGGTGCTCGGCGGTCACGGCAAACAACTCGGCCAATATATTATTTCCAAGGATGGTACCCGTGACGGCGAGGTCGTGATCGATTCCAAAGATCGGGCAGGTAATTATTTCATGCGCCGCATGATCGACAAGGCGATTGCTCTCTCGCCACCTGGCGAGGGAGCCGATATCCCAGTAGTCTTCGACTGCTACCTGTGGAGGAACCCAGGTGAGCCAGAGGGTCGCTGCAAGTCGGTGGCAATCACTTATTACGCCCCTTGGGACTGGGTGATCGGCGCTGCTTACTACAAGAGTGATTTTGCCCCCCTGCAGCAACGCACGACAGAAGCCCTCAACAACATGGCATTATGGGTTAGCTTCGCCGCCCTCTTGATGGTCCTCTTTGCGCCCCCGATCGGCCGTCTGATCGTCAAAGTCATCCGCTTGCGGATCGACAGCATCCTCAAATCGGTCAGTGACGTGCTGATTATCACCGACACCCAAGACCGAATCTTTCTTCTCAGCCAGTCGGCCGAAAAACTCTTCGGTGTCAATCTGAGCAAGGTCGAGTCACTACCTCTGTGCAGTATCATTGAAGATGTGACACTCCGAAGCAAAATTGTTGAGGTCCTCAAACAGCGCAGAACTGGTGTGCAAATCGACTTCAACTGGTCGGGCCCCAAGCCTGGTCAGCAACGCATCATGCGGGGGCGAACCTCAACGATCCAGACCCGGAGCGGAAATCTGGTCGGCATGGTCCTCTCCATACACGATGTCACAGGTGAGCAAGAAGTAGAACGTCTGAAGAATGAACTTCTCTCCACTACAGTTCATGAGCTCAACACTCCGTTGACCGCCATCATCGGCTATTCTGAGTTGATGCTCGACAACCCTGATCAGCCAGTGGCGGAGCACCGTGAAGCGATCAGCTATATCAACCAGAGGGCCTGGGCCCTGTCCCGCATAGTTCATGACCTGCTTGATGTCAGCCGCATCGAGGCGGGCAAGGAGATCCCGGTGCTTTGTGAAAAACATGATATCACCGAGATCGTGCACCAGGTATTGCATCACGCACAAAACCTGACCAACAGCCATACTTTCGAAATGGCCCTCCCGAAGGGGCCTGTGCTATTATCGATCGACCAAGGGAAAATCGAGCAGGCTCTGGAAAACATTCTCAGCAACGCCATCAAATACTCCCCTGAGGGCGGTCCGATCAGCGTCACAGGGACAATTGAAGAAACAAATTTCCACCTGGCTGTGACCGACACCGGAATCGGAATGATCCCGGAACAACTCTCCAAGATCTTTGACAAGTTCTACCGGGCAGACAGCTCAAACACAGCGATCTACGGCACAGGTCTCGGCATGACCATTGTCAAAAACATCATAGACGCCCATAGTGGCCGGATCTGGGTAGAGAGCACCTTCGGCAAAGGGGCAACCGTCCATATCCTGTTGCCGCTGGCCGCTACAGAATCCGAAGCCGACAGTTCATCTTCTGCCCGACAAAATCATTCTTGAACTGAACGTGCGAGATGATCGAGCAGTAGACATCCATCAGCTGTTTTTTTCATCATCTGAGCTGCTCGCCCTGGCAAGATACCCGATCACGGCATCGATATGAGCATAGTCCGTATCAAGTTTGGGAAGGCCTGTTGAATAAATGGAGAGCTACATATGCGCTCTCGATAAATCGTTTGCCGAAGATGAGACTGATTCAGATTTAATCCAGAGTGTGAAGCTTCTCTCCCACGGCGATGGCGTTGGCGAGAAACATCTGGCGCAAATCTCTTGCCAGTTCATCCCTGGACAAATCCCCTTCGCTTCTTTGCCGGATTTTTTCCGAGAGCCAGGCGAGGATCTCGACCTGTCGTGCCTTGAGCTCTTCAGGAAACTTCACATCGAAAAAATTCTCGACGAACTGAAAGTGTGAATTGACGGCCTTGGACAACGCGGTCAGACACAGTTCTTCATCATTCGGGCTGATGGTATTGCAATACAGCGTGATCAGGTTGTCGATCGTGCGGTGCTGATCATCGATGTCAGGAATTCCTGTGGAAGGGATAGAATGCAACATACGGAGCTCCTCGATGAAACTAGCTGAACATGCTACCAAGAGGAACAGCTTTTACTGCTCTCGGCCCTATTCCTCTTGATACGGTAAAAATGCAAACCCGATGCCGACCAGACGCCATCAGGTTCAATCATACCCGAAAACAGACGCCCCCTCAACACCAAGAACAACTGATTGATTTAACTGACATAACTTGACGACTTGCAGGATTGATGCGCGATACAGGCAAATAACCGTTCGGTTCCCGCGATATAACTTATTATTTAATCCCTTATTTCGATTGATGCCCGGGAATTGTGGACCATTTTACCTTGTTTTGATTTCCCACGTCCCGCCGGTTCTAAAGATTTAAGAAAAAATGAATTAAATCAAAATTATTATCACTCAGCCGTCACCAGCAAAAAACTCTCACTCCCTCGGAAACCCACGCGAATCAAACCCCCAATCCTCAAAAGCAAACATATACGAATGCTCCAGATCCCGAAAAAACCACTGGTTGCGGTGATTGAATCCAATAACCCGACTCATGGTCGCAAAATCAAGCTGCCAACCATACGGTGAATGCTGCAGCAGGTAAGGCGCGTTGCCGCGCATCCCGGGCGGACACCGCACGACAGCATAATTATCGTCCACCAGCTCTTCCCCAACATCCAGAGTCTCGATCACGCTTTTGAGTTCACTGGCCTGCTGTGCGTCAGTGACCAGCCATTGACGGAAAAATTCGCGGGTCTCCGGAGTGTAGATGGGCAGATCTGGATCCTTGACTTGCTCACGCAGCGCCTGCTCGTAAGCCAACAAGGTCTTTCTGGGGCTCGCATCTGGAGCAAACATCGCGGGTTCGGCAACCGCCATCTTCTGCGGCGCACCGGAGCCGATCTCAACCCGGATTTTGGCTCCGCCACCACCACTCAGATGCTCCAGACGTTGCACATCAGATGCATCACCCTCGGGATGCACCAAAGCCTCGGCAACCAGCAGTTCCACAGTCGCCTCCAGTCCAGCGCCAACCCGGTTGGCCTGAAAGAATGGGACCATCTGTTCCCGCTCGACACGACTGATCAGCAGATCGGTAAAGACCGACTCAAGATCGAAACCGACCTCAAGGCGCACCTGGTGTCCCAACGGATCGACCAGCAGCAGCAAACCGCGCGCTGCGCTGGCCTTTTCACCAAGCCGGTGCTTGTCAAACAATTCGACAGCCAGGGCGTCGATGTCAGCAGTGAGCTGGTCAAGGATAGTCACCTGCAGGTGGATATCGAGATCTTCGAACAGTCGTTGATGGTAGGTGACAATCCGTTCCTGCTGTTTTTCGTTCAGCAGCCCGGCCTGGTCATCGAGAAAATGGGGCGTAGAAGAAGATTTGTCGCGGCAGGCAGACAGCAACAGCAGGACAAGTAGAAACGTGGGAAGGATGGTTCGACAACAGGGCCTCAGCATATCCACAACCCGTTCCGGAGATTAATCCTCGCTCTCACCGACCTGCTTGCCAATCTCTGTTTTGCACTGTCCGACCACGCTCTTGATCCAGACAATTTCTTCGGGGACAAACTGCTTGGCGTGCTCGGTTCCGACATTCATTGCCCAGTAAAGGTCCGGTGCCGAAAACTCCGAGATCATATGCCCGTGCACCGTCAGGAAGGGCACGTCTTTCTCTGCCCATGACTTCAGGCGCGGCTCGGTATCGAACAGCATCAGGTAGTTCAATCCGTCCACTTCAACGATCATTGGCACACTGACATCCTCTTCCGGCCCGGACTCTTCAATTTCGACCTTTTCCTTGACGGTGGGGACATAAAAGACGGTATTCAGGAAAAGGTCGTAAAACTGCGACTGGTATTTTGCATCTCCCGGGTTTCCCCGGAAATCTCCCAGTGCTTGATCAAGTTCAGTCATCCGGACAACTCCTTCAATGGGACGGCGGTAGCAAAAAAATCCCACAGCTCACGGGTTAAATGAACAGCAATTCGCGGTGATTGTAGCGGAGAAGGAGGCGAAGAACAAGTGTTGGCGCCGGGTGGGCACATCTCTCAAAAAAGAGGCAGGGGGCTTCTGATGAAAGCCCCCTGTGAACACTGTCGAATCAGTAGGATTTTCTGAAAAGCGTCTTGTGGCATTTCGGACAAGGCGGGATGCGAACCGTCGACTTCATATGCATCTCGGCACCGCAATCCTTGCAGGTCAAAGTGCCGGGACTGGTGATCTCCCCGGTTTTGAACTCCAGGGTTTTCTCCGTCTTCTGAGCCAGGTCACTCAGGGCATCCGCCGTGCTGGTCAGGATCCTGGAGAAGACACTCTGAACCCCGGCAGCCACACGATGGGGATCAACCGACTGCCTGACCGCTTCACTAGCCTTCCCGGCGTTCTCAACCAGGTCCCGACGCACGTAGGAAGCCACCTTATCCATCTGTTCGCCGGAGAAGTTGCCGGCCTTGGACAACTCCTCTTTGGCTTTTTTCAAAGCCTCATCAAGGGTTTTTTTGCCCTCTTCCAGCAATTCCGCGGTTCGGTTGGCCAGCTTTTCGTACAATCCAACCTCTTGTTGCTCGTTATTACTGTCTTTCTGTTCCGTCATGGGACACTCTCCTTTACCCGAGGCTCATCGCTCACTCAGCAACTTTTTTCTGATCCATCCGACGCCTAATCCATTATTTTAAATGCTACCATAAAGTTGGCAGTTTGGAGGAAGATTTAAAAAGTTCAAATCACTAAAATATCTGGTAAGCTTCCAACAGTAGCAACAGACACTTATTCATGGGAGAGAACAGATGACGAATACATTCAGATGGGCTTTACTGACCTGCATTTTCGCCGTTGTCCTGGGTGGCTGCGTGAATGCCCCCTACAGCACATCCGGCAGGGTCGTGGTCCAGGGCGATCACGGCATGATCGACATCGCGTTCAGCGATCATGACCGCGAACTGCTCCGCGAACATTACGGCTACAAACATAAATCGAAGCACAAGCATCTGCCGCCAGGCCTCGCCAAAAAGGACAAGCTGCCGCCGGGGCTGCAAAAGCAACTGGTACGGCGCGGCGAGCTGCCACCCGGCCTGCAGTATCGCCGGCTACCCAACGAACTGGACCGGCGTCTGTCGCGCATCCCGGACGGCTATGCGCGCGCCATGATCGGCGGCAGTTTTGTTCTCTTCAACGAGAACACCCGGGTAATTTTCGACGTCATCCACGATTTATAGACAACATCCGTCTCCACGCGCTGATGGTCAGACCTCGTCGGGCTTTGCGTTCAGACTCAGTATGGAAAAAATCGGTACAAAATTGATAAAGACCCCGGGAAACGTTCGAACCGTTCATAATCGGTTGTAGCCGTTAAACGCCGCAACCCGATAAGCTTCCGCCAGGGTGGGATAGTTGAACGTGGTATTGAAGAAGTAGGTAATCCTGTTATGTGGCGCAGGCTGTGCCATGAGGGCCTGTCCGATATGCAGGATTTCGGCCGCATTGTGGCCGAAACAGTGGATGCCGAGCAGTTCCAGCGTTTCACAGTGAAACAACAGTTTCAGCATGCCGGCCCGGCAGTCTACGATCTGGCCGCGGGCAAGATTGCGGAAAAATGCGCGGCCGACTTCGTAAGGCACATGCTGCTCGGTCAGTTCCCGTTCAGTCTGACCGATGCAGCTGATTTCCGGCGAGGTGTAGATGCCGGTCGGGATGTTGCTGACCAGGTGCTCATCGCAACGGCCTTCCGTGATGTGGATGCCCGCAAAACGGCCCTGGTCATAGGCTGCGCTGGCCAGGTTGGGAAACCCGATGATGTCGCCAACCGCATAAATGTGCGACTGTGGCAGGGTCTGATAAGCGTCATTGACGGCGATGTTGCCGCGATGGTCCGCCTCGATCCCCAGGTTTTCAAGTCCCAGCCCATCCGAATTGCCGGTACGGCCATTGGCCCAGAGCAGCAGATCCGACTTGATTTTCTTGCCGCTGGACAAGTGTAGGACGACTGCGTCGTCAGACGCCTCGACCCGCTCGTATTCCTCGTTGTGGCGGATCAGGATGCCCAGTTCATCAGCCATGTGGTAGCTGAGCGCGTTGCTGATCTCATCGTCCAGGTACTCCAGCAGGCGGCCGCGCGTATTCACCAAATTCACCCGGACACCAAGGTTCCTGAACGCCGAGGCGTATTCACTGCCGATAACACCTGCCCCGTAAACGGTCAAACTGTTGGGCAGTTCCCGCATCTCCAGAACCGTGTCGCTGTCCACGATGCGCGGATGATCGAAGTCGACATCGTCCGGACGGTAGGGATGCGACCCGGGGGCAATCACAAAATGACCGGCCGTCAACTTGCGCAGAATGCCCGAGCCATCGTCAACTTCCAGAGTATGGGGATCAACGAAACGGGCAAAGCCTTCGATAACTTCAATGTTGTTGCGAATATAAAACCCTTCCCGTTCGCGCACCTGACGGGACACCACATCATCCACGATTTGCATCAGGTCCCCGACCGAGGCTTTCAGGTTATGAGCTACCCGCTCGAAAAGACGGTTTTTCTTGAAGGCCGAGAACTGACGGACCACTTGAATCAGCGCCTTGCTCGGGATGGTTCCCCAGTGCGTGCAGCCTCCCCCCACCAGACCATGACTTTCCACCACGGCCACCGATTTGCCGGCTTTCGCCAGCTTGATCGAAGCGCCCTCGCCGCCAGGCCCGCTGCCAATCACGATCACGTCAAAAACGTTATTCATACAGCAACATCCTGTTAGAGGTGGAAAGCAATATTGTTTGGTTTTCACTTTTTGTAACTATTCAGCTGTCTGACTAACCGCACAGCATGTGGGCTATAGCTGTTGCCTGCGGGAAGTTAAGTGACAACATTGGACGCAGGCAATGGCTGTAGTCCACATGCCCTCGCTGAGATGCTGAATGGTTACCACTTTTTATCGATTCACGTTTCGCAAATAATTTCGAGAGCCTGTCGGTGCAGTTCCTTGTTGGCCGCAGCAACCACGAAACCGCCATCCACGGCCGAACCGCCCTGCGCATCAGTCACCACCCCGCCGGCCGCCTCGATGATCGGGATCAGCGGGATGATATCGTAGGGTTGCAGGGTGTCTTCAATCACCAGGTCGATCCGGCCGAGGGCCAGCATGCAGTAGGCATAACAGTCGCCACCGAAACGCTGCAGGCGCACCCGCTCCGCAACCCGCCGGAAGGCTGCCAGGTTGGCCGGATTGGCAAACATGCTTTCGTGGGTACAGTAGAGGATGGCGTCTTGCAGGGAGGCATCGGACCGCGTCGCCAACGCATGGCCCTGCTCATTATGATACAGCCAGGCGCCAGCCGCACTGCCGACAAACAGTTCGCCGGTAAAGGGCTGGTACATCAGACCGGCCAGAACCTGCCTGCCCTGCATCAGGCCAAGCAGCATGCCCCAAGTTGGCAGTCCACTGATAAAGGCCTTGGTGCCGTCGATCGGGTCGATAACCCAGTTCAGATCCGATAACCCCCGCGTGATTCCCTCCTCTTCACCGATCACCCCGTACGAGGGGAAAGCCTCTGTCAACCGGCTGCGCAAAAAGGATTCCACCTCCCGATCGGCCCGGGTCACCGGATCAAAACCGTCGCCGGCCAACTTGTTGTCAACCTCAAGGTCCTGGCGGAAATGGCGCAGGGCTATTTGACCTGCATCGATAAGAACTTCACGGCAGGAAGCCACAATCTCCGGCAGCTGCTCCGGGTGAAACTCTGATTGAACGTTTTCTGAAGTCATATCAGAAGAATAGGCATGGAAAGGTCGGATTGCAACCGAAACCTTTTCAGGAACAGAGGATAACTTCTGGGAGGGAATATTCTCACCCTATGGCAGAATGTTTCCAGACTCTTCAAGCAGCAGAATCGGTTTTGGTCTTTTCAGCGGCAGGTTTCAGGAACTTCAGATATTTCTCGACAGCCTTTGGCATCTTGCCCAATCCGCTCATGTGATCCTTCAGGAAGGAGTTCTCCATAACGGCCTTCATGCCAGTCAACAAGGCATGGCGCTTCAGGTCATTGCCTTTCATCAGATACCATTCCGGCAGCTTCTTCATGTAGTAATTCTTGTAGCAGTTGAGAACCGCCTTAAAAATCTCGTCGCGCGACATTGCGCGGGGGCCAATGATCGGTTCTACCAGGTTGTACTTGGAGAAGTCTTTCTCCTCGATGTACGGCTCAAGTTCCTTGTAGAGGTCAGCGTAGGGCCAGGGAGCTATCATCAGAAAATGCATAAAATCGGAATCGTATTCCTGCGCCAGTTCGAAGGTTTCCTGGATACTCTCTTTCGTTTCGTCAGGCATCCCCAGGATGACGGAACTCTCCGAAATCATGCCCGCCTCCTTGACCAGGCGGATGGCCTCCTTTGATTCGGCGAACTTGATCTCTTTCTTAAAATCCGCAAGCCGCTTTTCGTTGGTGGCTTCAACCCCCATGTAGATAAACAGGATCCCCGCCTTGCGATATTTCCACATAATATCGCGGTCGCGCAGGATGTCGCCGACGCAGGTCTCCATAAGCAGGTGGATGTCGAGGTCCATTTCGATCAGCAAGTCCAGGATCTTCTCCCAGCGCTCACGGCTGTAGGTGGGGTATTCGTCAGCGACGAAAAAGGCGTTGACCCCGTACTCCAGGTTCAGGTGGGCAATCTCTGCAACGAACGGCTCCGGCTCGCGTTCCCGGTAGGTTCCGTTCCAGAATTTGTGCTGGGAACAGAAGGAACATTCGTGAATGCAACCGCGCGAAGAGTTGACCAACGCGACCTTGGTATCCTCGATAAAATAGAGAGGATAGTCGTTCCAGTTGACCAGGTCCCAGGCCGGGCGCAGGCTGTCCAGGTTTTCGATAAGTGGGCGCGGCCCGGTGGTTACCACATGTCCATCCTGCCAATAGGCAATGCCCACAACCCGTCTTAAATCAGCCCCTGCGACCAATGTTTCAAGAAGTTCAGGGGCCGTGCGCTCTCCCTCGCCAAGAATGCAGAAATCAACCACTTCGTGAGATTGCTGCAGGATGTCCTCGTAACAGAAGGTGGGGTGTATTCCGCCGAGCAATGTGGTGATTTGTGGGTCGATGTTTTTCGCGAGGTCAAGGATCCGAATGGCATCATTGATGGTGGCCGTAAACGCCGTAGTGGCAACAATATCAGGACGTTCCTTGATAATCCGGGCCTCAATCTGCGGATAGTCCTCCCATAGCGACATGGCATCATAGATGACGACCTCAAAGCCGGCTGCGCGCAATTCTCCGGCAAGGTAAATGAACCCCAGGTTCGGCCATCTTCCGGCGGCCTCCACCACTCCGCAGTGGTAGGGAGGGGTAATCAGCAAAACGGTTTTAGACATCAGTTAAAAGTCTTCCAGACATCGATCTGACGATTGCCGCTGTCAGCGATGAAAATGAGGTTATTGGTTTTGTCGATGGCAATCCCTGCAGGGGTCCGCATGGCTCCTGCCGCGGCCCCTTTGTCTCCGTAGGTAAACAGGAACCGGCCGAAGTTGTCGTAAACAAAGATCCGATGACTGCCGCTGTCAACCAGGTGGACTCGGCCAAGACTGTCGATCGCCATGGGTCCGGGCATCAGCGGCCCATCACCCGTCTCGGGCTCGGCGAAAAAGTAAGCGAACTTACCGGCGCAGGAGAAAACTGACACCCGCTTCCCCTGTATGTCGCTGACCAAGGCCCGGCCATCGTCAGTGAGGGCCACGCCCAACGGATGCCAGGCTTCCTGTTCCTCTGACTGCGGTCCGTCAAGACTCAAAATAAATTCCCCCTTCGGCAGATAGGTCTTGACCGTACTGTCACCCATATCGGCAATCATGAGCATTTTGCCGTTGCCGGCAATTCCGACCGGAAGTGAAGGTCGGACACTCTGTTCTTCCTGTTCGGAGGGGAAAAAATGTAGAAAGTTGCGCTCCGCGTCGAAAACCAGAATCGTGCGATTTTCGGCGTCGCTGATGTAGAGCCGACCCTGGCTGTCTGCGTGGAGGGCCGCTATGTTCAGCCTACCCTGCGGAAAGGGGTCGAACAACCCCTGGCGGTTGCCCTCATAGTCGAAAAAATCAACCATGTTGAGGTTTCGGTAGGATGTGATCAAATGGTCGCGATCCAATGCCAGGGCCTGCGGTGTCCTGTTCGCACAGTCGATGTTGTACTGGTAGCTCGGTTTGGCCAACAAATCCGGTGCGGAGACTTCCTCCGCTGAGTTGTTCATCTCCTGGAGACCGCCACCGGCAACAGTTTGCCGTGAAACAAACAGTTCCGGGTTGAACAACACGTAAGCAAGAGCCCCGATGCCGAGGATCAAGATCATTCTGAGAAAAAACGGTCGCTGCTTCATAACACGGATTGCTGCTCCGGGTTCTGGTACTCCCTCATTTTTCGCGCCAGCCGCACCTGGAGGTAGATGCCGCCAACCACGATCCCTGTCAGGAGAATGTGTTTGACTACTAACAGCACGATCTGATCACGGCCCAACGCCGGCAGCCACTCGTACTGCTGGTAATTAAATGCCCGCACTACCCCACCCAGCAGCACCAAAGCCAGGCTGACATTCGTGATTTTGGCCAGTCTGCGGAAAACCTGTTGAGAGAAGGCCATCACCTCGGGATGGCTGTTCTTTTCGCCCGCACGCAAAAGAGCCACCATGGTCAGGGTGCCGCAGAACCACATGGCTGAGGCCAGGTCATGGCAGAAGTTGTTGAGTATGATCAGCAGGTCAAGTGTCATGATAAATCTGTTTCCTCAAGACTGGGTGGGCAGATGAGGAACACCCCAGAAGGTAAACACGATAGCGATCAGTGCCAGCACGGTGATCCATGCCAGTCGATGTCCCTTCCAGTGCAGAAAGGTGCGAGCGTGCAGGTGAAAGGCATAGATCAGCCAAGTGATCAGCGACCAGGTTTCAACCGGATCCCATCCCCAGTAGCGCCCCCAGGCGCTGTTGGCCCAGATCGAACCTGAAGCTAACATGATAGCATGACCGCAAAAACCGTAGGCAATCAGTCGGCCGTTAAGGTTTTCGAGCAGATCCTGGCTGGGCAACCGTTCGGAAAAAGTGTCGCCCTTGCGATAGTGCCGGACCAGAAAGAGCAGTCCCGCCGCCGTGGCAATCACGTAGCAGCCATAAGCGTAAAAAGCGGAAAGGATGTGAACAAAAAACCAGCCGCTCTGGTATTCGTCAGAAAGGGGCGCAATGGCATGGGGCCGGCTGACACCATAGAGCATCATACCGATGGTCAGCATCAGAACAACAACTCCCAACCCCCGCGCCTTGGGATACTGACGCTCGATCCACAGGTAGATGGCGACGGTCAGCCACCCCCCAACAGAGTTCAGTTCGTAGAGGTCGTTCCCCGGCAAATGCCCCGCCGCCTGCCAGCGCAGGCCGAGTGAAATGGTGTGGATGGCCAGAGCCACCCAGAGCACCAGAACCCCCTTTTTGGCCAGAGGCTCCCCCTTTTTGAGGCCGAGAGCCAGAACAATGCCGGCCAGCAGGTAGCCGGCCAACGCGACCCAGAACAGGTTCAGGTC
>DAOVNV010000075.1 GCA_030630015.1 Desulfuromonadales bacterium
ATGCGGCGTGCGAAACAGAAGGTTGCAAATTGTGCGAGGATCTGCTGTGTTTTTGCGATCGGTTGTTCATCAAACAGGAAGGCCTCTTTGCGAACTGTGAGGCTGAAGTGCCGGGTTCCCTGGAGAAGGGGCTGGAGGCCTTTCAGGCTTTCCTCTGCTGTGGCAAGCAGGGCAGGGTGCTTGGGTGGATAGTAGCGTACGGCCTTAATCTGCTTGACGAGGCCTGTTAACGCTTTGGCGATCAACGCGTGGAGATCTGCATCCATTTAACTTCACTCCGTGCAAACTCAAGGTGCAACTGCTCAAATAATCTTGTTTATTCTAAATGATTTTGGATAGTTTTGCCAGTCCGGAAGAGATTGTTTTGTGTGAAGATTAATGCGGCAGTCATTCAGCTGTGATAGAGTGTCTTTCAAGTTTGTAGGTGGTTTCGAGGTAATGGTATGAGTTCTGCCGGATCGGTAATGGTTCTCGGAGTGACCGGGGGAATAGCCTCTGGTAAAAGCTATGTCTCTGCGATTATGGCCGAACTCGGCGCCGTTGTTGTAAGCGCCGACGATCTGGCCAGGGAGGCTGTTGCCCCAGGCAGTCCCGTGCTTGATCAACTTGTTGATATTTTTGGGAAGAATATACTGACCGAAGCAGGAGAACTGGACAGAAGTACTCTGGGTCACCGCATTTTCCAAAATCATGAAGAAAGACAGAAGCTGAATGCTATAACACTTCCTGCAATTGCAGCCCTGTCAGAAAGACGTTTGGCAGCCCTTCGTAGCAAAGCTGCTCCTCTTGTTGTTTATGAGGCTCCGTTGCTGTTTGAGGCTGGTGCCGAATCACGTGTGGACAAGACGTTAGTCGTTTTTGTGGAAGCAGAGATACAGCTTGCACGGCTATGTGCTCGCGATGGGATTGACCGTGAGGCGGCGGCGGCCAGGGTCGCCGCGCAATGGCCGCAATATGAAAAAGTCAAGCGGGCTGATTTTGTTGTCGACAACTCAGGTTCAATGCAAGATTTACGAAGACAGGTCGAGGCTGTTTTCAGGTATCTCACGCGAGCTGTTCCAACTCCTTGATGAAATTTTCTGACAGTTCAAAGACAGCCTGATAGTGAGGATTCTCTTCGCGAGTCAGGATGTGCGGTGTCTCCGGCCCCAGTCTGATGTAGATTTTCAGTTGGCTGCCAAGAGCCTCGTAGAGGTCTCTGCCGCTGTCAATCGAGACAGTCTCGTCGCCCTCGCCATTGAATGCGAGAACGGGCGAGGTAACTTCTTGCAGCCTGCCCTCGAGGAATTTAAGCAGGCGATTAATCTGATGGACGCCGGAAACAGGCCGTTTGGTGTAGTAATAAAGGTTTGTAGATTGGTGAGGTTGCTTAATATGAAAAGGGCGCAGAAAACGCAGCC
Organism: Desulfuromonadales bacterium; assembly: GCA_030630015.1. Classification (GTDB taxonomy): domain Bacteria; phylum Desulfobacterota; class Desulfuromonadia; order Desulfuromonadales; family BM103; genus JAQYVZ01. The sequence goes on from DAOVNV010000075.1 coordinate 1,401, forward strand.
ACCAAGCGTGCCTGGCATGCCGGTGCTGTATTGCCAGATAGGGTGAGCAGAGAACAAGGCCAGACAGTTTTTGACGCAAAGCAAGTGCCAGCAGCAGCAGGCAGCCGGTACTCATACCGATGGCATAGATATTTTTGTATTCTTCAGTGAGGGCCAGGTAGCCACGCTCCACAGTTTCCAGCCATTCTTCCCATCTTCTCGTGGCCAGGTCTTCCGGGGTCGTGCCATGACCTGGCAAACGGACAGCCATGCACGTCAATCCGGACTGGTGAAGGTGTTCTGCCAGCATCCGCATCTCCCACGGGCTGGCCGTAAAGCCGTGAACCAGAAGTACCGCGGTATTCGTTCTGCCGGCCCGCATCAGGAAGGGCAGGTTTTCAGGCAAGCTCACTCCCTCGCGATGCGCCCGCTCTATTTCATTTGATAAATCCATAGTGCTCGCTCAACTATTAATGCGACTTGCCACGAGACTATCCATTCTATCATTATCAATGTTTCTGTCACAAAAAAAGCCTCCGCTGACTGCGGAGGCTTTTATAATCTGTGTGTAATGTTGATTACTTATAATAACCCAGGCGGGTGGACAGATCTTCTGCAGCCTGGAGCACGAGAGGAACCAGTTCTTCATCGATACGATTATTGCTCAGACGCATCGAGGGGCCGGAGATACTGATAGCGCCTACGATACGACGAGTATAGTCGCGGATCGGAGTGGCTATGCAGCGAACACCCTGATCGAGTTCCTCGTCGTCAATGGCATAGCCTTGTTCGGCAGTTTTTTCGAGTTCCTCCTTCAACTGTTTGCGGGTGGCAAGTGTTGTCGGAGTGTAGGTACTGAGCTCTTCCGCAGGTAGAATTTCGTTAATTTCTTCTTCTGACATGTAGGCCAGGAAAACCTTGCCGGATGCAGTACAGTATGAAGGCAGTCGCGAGCCAACTCTGGAAACCACCCTGACTGTCATATTTGTTTCCATGACATCAAGGTATACTACATGGCCTTCTTTGAAAATAGTGACATAGCAGGTTTCATTGCAGTCTGCGACGATTTTTTCCAGGATCGGTTTGGCTTGACGCAACAAGCCCATCTGCTTTATGAAGGTTTGGCCGAGCTCCAGGGACTTAAGACCAAGCCGGTAATTCTCGGTGGCTTTGTTCTGCTCAATATAACCCCGCGATTCCAGTGTAGCAAGCAGGCGGAAAACATTGTTTTTGTGAAGCTTGAGTCGCTTGCTCAGCTCCGTTACGCCAAGTTCGTCGACATCTTCATGAAACTGTTCCAGCAGGTCAAGCGCGTGCGAGACGGCTTGTATGATATATTCGGATTTATCTTTTCTGGCCATGTTTAGGAACCCCCTTCAGGTCACACTGGAGCGCAATCTGGTATTTTCTAACGGATACAACAAGCCCTGTCAAGAAAGAACGCTCGCATTCTCATTTTTATGCATCAAATTAATATTACTTTCTAAATTTTAAAATAGTGTTTTACAAATGTCAAACAGATTAGTAAAAGTATTTCAAGAATTCTTGCGAGAATGGTTGACAGGTCGGGAGCAGGGGGGGTAATTATGAACAATCTCAATGTCTCAATTTCTCAATGTGTGAAGATAAGTTATGCTGACACTCAGTAAACAAATACTGGTTGCGATAGATGGCTCGCCCCAGTCTGACAAGGCTGCGGAAGAAGCAGTCCGTCTTGCTTCGATCTCTGGAAGTAAGTTCAAAAGTCGGGTGTTTGCGGTGCTCGTGCTTCCCAACATGAAGTCATCCTCTTTTACCGATTTCTTTCCTGCCAAGCCTCCCACCGAAATGCCGGACTGGCAGAAGAAGCGCGACCGACTGTTCTACGTGGTCGAAAAAGTGGCTGCCAAGGCTGATGTTGCGCTTGAATCCCTGGTTGTTTATGGTGATCCTGCGGAAGAGCTCATTCTTGTTGCCGAGGAAAAAGAGTGTGATGTGATCGTGATCGGATCGTCTGGAAAAGGCCGCATGAAGCGGACTCTCCTGGGGAGTGTCTCCACTAAAGTTGCGTTGCACGCTCACTGTTCCGTGTATATCGTCCGTTGACCTGCCTGATCATTTTCCAACGCTAAAATTGTGGTATTCTGACCGTCTGATGTCCCGGTTTTTTTTGTTGTGGATGAAGGCCTGGTTTCTTCACAAAGATAGCTAAACACTTCGGCAAGTGTCTCTTTGATCAGTTCATGATCCTCTGGGAATTCACGAGGCGAAAGCTCGAGAACCAGATTGTGGTCATAGTCAGTTGCCCTGAGATGATTCAAAAAGCGCGTCAATGGTAAAGCTCCGTGGCCGGGCAATAGATGCTCTATGCCGTTGCTGTAATCCGAGAAGTGGATGTTGCGCATCAATCCGGAATCATAGAATTGATGGAAATCATGAAGGAAATTAGTCCGGAACGAACCTGAATGGGCCGTATCAAAAGTCATGAACAGGTTTCGATCCCTCATGAATGCAATCATTTTTTTAGTCTTTGACAGCATATAGGGATTGATCTTTGGTTGCACCAGGCAGGGCATATTCTCTATTGTGACGATGACTTCGTTTTGCCCGATTTCATCCTGAAAATCATTGATTTTCTTGAGCCAGTTCCAGAACGTGAATTCGAAATTCAACCATGACGGAGGATGGAAGTTGATCAGGGGGACATCCGCCCTGAGGGCAAGTTCCGCACATCTTTTCAACTGGTCGCTCTTGTTCCCCCACCCATCAATTTCAAAAAAGGGCGCATGCAACGAGTTGATTGGCAGCAGTTCTCCGAGACCGAGAAGATAGGCAAGATTGTCTGAGCAGCCAAAGTCGTGATTGATGATTACTTCCATACCATCAAATCCAACATCCCGGGCCATTTCAAATACCGTCTCGGCCGGTAGGTTATAGAGACTTCCTGCTGAAAGGATGAGCTTCATTTGTTAACCACAGAGATAAAAATAAAACACATTTTTATTTTATTGTATGACCCCAGCGTCAAATTCACCAGTCAAGGACTATGAACCTTCTCGACCAGAAAGCGACGTACTTCTTCTGAGGGGGGCGGAGTCATGAGCGAAACGGCTATAATGACCAGAATAACAACTGGGGCTCCTATGAGAGCCGAGGATGTCGGCGGTAGCCATACCAGAATGGACGGGACAAGATGTCCGAGGAGTACCGGGGTAAAGGTCAGCAGTATCCCGACAATCATGCCGGCCATAGCTCCTTGCTTGTTGGTTCGGTCCCACCAGATGCCAAGCAGGAACACGGGAAAGAGCGTGTTGCCGGCCAGTGCAAAGGCAACTGCGGTGATCTCCGCAATCAGACCGGGCGGATTAACGGCAACAACAAGGATCAGAACGGCCATCACCAGGGTGACCCCCTTAGCTACCCACATCAATTGCTTTTCACTGGCCCGCGGATTGATGAGCCTGAAATAGATGTCGTATGCAAATGCGCCCGCACCTGTGACCAGCAGACTGGTGATCGTGCTGAAAGCCGCGAGGATGCCCCCGACGGCCAGAATGGCAACCAGAAAATCAGGGATGCCGACCCACTCACCAGTCTTGACGATGATCAGGTCGGCTATGGCATGGGCTGATTCAGGATCCAGGGAATTGCCTGTTCGCGCCTGCCAGGTTTTCGCAAAAGCGCCGAAGGCGGGAGCACTCCAGTAAAGCAGTCCGATAAAAAAGAGCCCCCACACAACCCCCCAGCGGGCGTCTCGATTGTTCGGAACAGTATAAAAACGTGAAAGGACATGAGGCAGACCCGCAGTGCCAAGCATCAATGTCACACTGAGTGCGATCCATTGGTAGGGTGTTCCAAACGTCCATGGGAACAGGTATTGACCGGCAGTTTGTACCGGTAATTCACGCAGGGCCGTTCCGTAGCTGAATTGTGGCACCAGCCATGAATAGCCCAGCTTTTTCGCGATAAACATCAGCGGAATCACGAAGGAGAATATCAGAATCAGATAGTGAAGCCGCTGATTTCTAACCGCCCCCAATGCTCCGGCCACAACCAGGTAAGAAAGAACGACAACCGTTCCCAGTAGCAGTGCCTTGGTGTAGTCAATGCCGAAAATCCAGGAAAAGATCAGGCCGATCCCCTTGTATTGGGCAACACAATAAATCAGACTGATGAGAATGGTGATTGCCGCCGAACAGATGCGGGCGCCTGAAGATTCGAAACGGGCCTCGACAAAGTCCGGCGCAGTGTATTTTCCGAAGCGGCGTAACTGACTGCCCATGAGCACCAGCAGCAGAACATAGCCGCCTGTCCAGCCGAGAATATAGGCAAAGGCAAAGTAGCCCTGTACGAAGAAAACACCGGCAATCCCCAGAAAAGATGCGGCGCTCATCCAGTTTGAGGCGATAGCCGCACCTATGCCGGCATGTCCCGTTGGCTGGCCGTCAATCCCGTAACCGCCTCGGAAGTGGCGACGATTGATCAGGCCGAGAGCGAGTGAAACGATAAGTGCCACTCCGAGGACCAAAATCGGCAAGAGTTTGATATTAGAAAAATCCATTGCCCCTCCCTGGGAGTCTATCGAACTATTTTTGTCCGCCCCTAGCAGCTTGTCGGACTATCTGCATCCTCCGCTATGATAGGCTCCGGACACAAGCATCCTCCGCTATGATAGGCTCCGGACACAAGCATCCTCCGCTATGATAGGCTCCGGACACAAGCATCCTTCGCTATGATTAGGCTTCGAACACAAGCAGCCAGTTCAATGATAGCCCGACAAACTGCTAGCGATGTTTCCGATAGCTTTTTGTTAGTTTGTCGATCATGACGTTGAAATTAAAGCAGATCAGAATGAACCAGAGGACAAGGAACTGGCTGCTGAACCAGTAATGCAGAGGCATTCCGAAAATAGACCTGCCCGCGGAGACAGCCAGGGACGGATCAGAAGCAGTTAACCACAGGTAGATTGGAAATCCAATGGTAACAGCTGCCCAGGCCAGCAGGGTCATGCAGATCACGATGACTTCTCTGCGCATGAAGCCTGGTCGCGGCTTGAAAAAATTTATATGCAAGCTTTGATCATTTTGGTTCTCTAGTGATTTTTCTTGCATAAAGTACTCTCCATCAGAAACTTTATCGTCACATCTAACGAAATTCAACGCAATCCGCCTGCCAACCTTTCGTCAGTCTGATCAGATTTCATGATTTCGTGCAGTACGGCTGTTGCAAAACTTCCCTTTGGCAGTTGAAAGGAGACCTGGATGCCTCCTTCGACCTTCATAACATCCGGTTCTGTCAGGGGGACACGCAGCGGTCGTCTTGCACCTACCATCGAGAGCCCACTCCCAAGCCGAAAGTCCTCCAGGCGCAGTTGTTCCTTTTCAAGAAGGGCATGTTCCAGCAGGCCTGCCTGATCTTCAGCAAGGCTAATCTTGCTGCCAAACAGAGGGCCGCTCGGACTGATTTCAAAACTGTCCGCACGGGGCTGCTCTGCTTCGGGATCGTCGACCAGGAAGCAGGCTCCGTTGACATGCTTGTAGGCCAGGTCGCCGGGCCAGAGCCGTCCCAGGGAATCGAGGCGCATCAGGATGACCCTGTCAAACAGGGAAGACTGGTAGGCGGAGAGGTACAGACGCAGCAGTTTGCGCGGCATGGCGTGTAGCGCCTTTTGAGGTGCTCCGCCTTTCAGCAGGACTTCAAGCAGGCGGCGTTCGTTGCGGCAATGTCGCGGCAGGGATTTGATCGCTGCTTCGAGATGGCCATGCCTGTAGTCCGTAGCCGCAGCTTTCCAGCCAGGATGCATAATGATGTCAGGATCGCCGATTAATTCGTCGATCGCCGCAGTATAGTCCTTGCGAAGGATGGCGTGTCCCACGCGGTGGGAATTGCCAAGGACTCCGTAGCGTTGTTTGCCAAAACGATTTGGAACACCGTGGTTCTGCAAGACTCCCAAAATTGCTTCAGCATATGAGCATGCCTGTTCGTCAGGGCTGAGAATGCGAATTCTGAAACGGTTTCCTGCCAGATGTCCAGGTCGGAGCTTGTTGGTGTGAGGCTGTGCCGAGAGGATCCTGACGCCAGGGATCTCCAGAGACAGTCCATCCTTGGGGCTTGCGCCGGGTATCGAGATGGTTTGGCGGGTGATGGCCCGGGCATCTTTCAATCCGGCATAACCCAGGTCTCTTTCGCGGGTACCGAGAGCTCGGGCGACCTTGTTCAGCAGATCGTAAGTTGTCATCCCCTGTTTTTCGACGGTCAGGTAGAGGTGTTCTCCCTGTCCGCATGGTTCATACAGGGGGATTTCTTCGACGAAAAAATCAGTGGCATTGTCGCCGATAATGCCTGCTGTCCCGGGGAGAGAAGCGGTCAGGAAATCACTCATTGTGTGCCCTCGGCCAACGGCTGCGGAAACCTCTGCGGGGCACCGTTTTTTCCATACCGGTTATTGGAATGGCTCCGCTTGCCAGATCCCGATGCTGGTGCTGAAAATAGATCGGCTGTCCCTTGTCCAGGAAGCGCTGCATGTATTTTGAAGTCGGATAACCGGGCAGGTGATGTACGACCTGCTGGTCAAGTTGGTTTTTAAAGCCGTTGGTTGCGGCCAGCAGTTCCGCGACATCGAGGGCATAGTCGGCGACGTCGGTACTGAAGTAAAAATCACCACCGGGCGATAGACATGTCAAGATTGTCTGCAGAAAATCACGATTAACCAGGCGCCGTTTACGGTGGCGTTTTTTTGGCCAGGGATCCGGACAATTAATGTAAACGGCACCCAGGCTCTCCCTGGAAAACCCGCTTTCGAGGAGATAACAGGCTTCGGTTCGCATGACCCGGAGGTTGGGCAGGCCGGCCGCATCGATCTTCTTGCAGGTTTTCCAGCAGCCTTTGTTGTAGATGTCGATCGCGATGAAGTTGGTGCAGGGCTGCTGACTGGCACGTTCGATAATAAAATGACCGGTTCCACAGCCGATCTCCAGGGCCAGCGGGTGTTTGTTGCCAAAAACATCAGGCCATGAGATGCCGTCCCTGAGGCCTTCTGCCGAAATGAAATTGGGTGATGTAATATCGATTGTTCTTTGGGTCATAATGAATGAATCGTTTCGTAAGTCAGAAGATTGTTGGACCGGGTGCTGAGTGCTATATGGACACACTGAAGCTAATCTTTGCTGCCAGAACTCAGACCGGGCGTTGTCTTTTGCCCCTCTGGAAGCAAGCTGTGAAGGAAGATCACGAGTGCGTCAAGCTCGTCATCCTGCAGATGACTGAAATCCGGGATCAGGCCGTTGCCATGCTGTTTTTCCGGGTTGACCAGCTTCCTGTAGAGCTCGGTCCGGTTCAGATTTTTACTGATCTCATTCAGCCTGGGGCCGGTTTGAGTCGTGCCACCCTCAAAACGGTGGCAGGCCTTGCACCCCTGTGAATTGAGAAGCCGGCGTGCCATGGCTTCATCACCGGATGATTGGGCTCCCCATCCCGGATCTGCCAAGCCGCAGATAGATATGAAGCAAGTGATGGCAACAAGAGTGCGCAAATGGCTCAACCTCGGTAATTAATATGGTCAGAAACCAGACTTCAACTCAGGATCAGTGAGAGTATCAGACACAGCATAGCTAAAAAAATGCCACAGGCCAAGAGTCCTGATGTAAAATGGCTTGAATTCGAATCGATTGGCCGTTACCCTGCGGTTGTTTGAGGTTCGATATCCGAGGACTAATGTCCGCTTTGATCCTGTTTCAAGCCCTCATATAAAGGCTGAATACAGCCGGGAGTTTCATATTATGCTGATCGTAATGCATCACACCGCCACTGATGAACAGGTTCAGGCAATCACCGATGCTGTCAAGGCCATGGGGTTGACGCCCCAACCTATCCCCGGTAGCGAACGAACTGCAATTGGCGTGCTTGGCAACCAGGGTTATGTCGATGATACCAGCATTCGGGATATGCCTGGTGTTCGTGAAATTATTCACGTCAGCAAACCTTACAAACTGGTTTCTCGTGATTTTCATCCCGAATCTTCAGTTGTTGAAGCCGGCGGGGTCAAGTTCGGCGACGGCCATCCGCCGGTTGTGATCGCCGGGCCCTGTTCGGTGGAAAGTGAGGCCCAGATGATGGCGGCCGCTCCACTTGTGAAGGACGCGGGGGCACGTATGCTGAGGGGCGGGGCTTTCAAACCGAGAACCGGTCCGCATAGTTTTCAGGGGCTGGGTGTAGAGGGGCTCAAGTACCTGCGTCGGGCCGGCGATTCAGTCGGTCTGCCGGTGATTACCGAGGTGATGCGGATCGAACAACTGGAAATTGTCTGCAAATACGCTGATGTGCTCCAGATTGGCGCCAGGAATATGCAGAACTTCGACCTGCTCAAGGAGGCCGGCAAGACCATGCATCCGGTGCTGCTCAAAAGGGGCATGAGCGCCACCATTGAAGAATTCCTGTCGGCTGCGGAGTACCTGCTTGCCGAAGGCAATCCCCGCGTCATTCTCTGTGAACGGGGGATTCGCACCTTTGAGCGAACCACTCGCAACACCCTTGACCTGACGGTCGTGCCCCTGATCAGGGAAATGAGCCACCTGCCGATCATCGTTGATCCAAGCCACGCCACTGGTCGGCGCAACCTGGTAACGCCCATGGCCAAGGCGGCCCTGGTTGTCGGTGCGCACGGCATCATGGTTGAGGTCCATCCCGATCCAGACCGGGCCCTGTGCGATGGCGCACAAAGCCTCTCTGGCAATGACTTCACCCAGCTGATGAATGATTTGCGCAAGTTACAGGAGCTGTTCGGGGGGACACTTTAGCAGAGGCGGGTGGCTTGTGGCGCGTGGCGTGAAAAATCTTTGAATTGACAGGCGGGTCAGTATATGACCCGCTTCATCGCTCATCGCTCATCGCTCAGCAC
>DAOVNV010000081.1 GCA_030630015.1 Desulfuromonadales bacterium
ACCGTGAGGTGCGAGGTGCGAGGTGCGAGGTGAGAAAAGCCTTTATCTCGTTTCGCGCTTCGCGTCTCGCGTTTCTCAGCTTTTTGCCTGCCTCTGCAGTGCTGCGATGCGCAGGCGCAGGGCGTTGAGCTTGATGAAGCCTTCGGCGTCGGCCTGATTGTAGACTTCGTCCGCTTCGAAGGTGGCGAAATCGACGTTGAACAGGCTGTCGGTGTCCGACTGGCGACCGACCACGCGGCAGTGTCCCTTGTAGAGCTTGATGCGGGCGACGCCGTTGACGGTTTGTTGGGTCTGGTCGATCATGGTCTGCAGGGCGACGCGCTCGGGGGCGAACCAGAAGCCGTTGTAGACCATGCTGGCGTAGCGCGAGACGACGGAATCGCGCAGGTGCATGACTTCACGGTCCATGGTGATCGATTCCACCCCACGATGAGCTTCCTCAAGGATGGTTCCGCCGGGTGTTTCATAACCACCGCGGCTCTTCATGCCGACGAAGCGGTTTTCCATCAGGTCGACCCGGCCGATGCCGTGCTTGCCGCCCAGTTCGTTGAGTTTTGCGAGCAAGTTCGCTGGAGACAGGCGTTCCCCGTTGATCGCGACTGCATCGCCTTTTTCGAAGCTGATTTCGACGAACTCCGGCTGGTCCGGGGCGTCTTCCGGGCGATCGGTCAAGACGTACATTTCTTCCGGGGCTTCAGCCCAGGGATCTTCAAGGACATCTCCCTCAAAAGAGATATGCAGCAGGTTGCGGTCCGAACTCCAGGGGAATTTCTTGCTGGTCGGAACCGGGATGTCGTGTTTGCGAGCATATTCTTCGAGCGCCGTACGGCTGTTCAGATCCCATTCACGCCAGGGAGCGATGACGGTTACTGCTGGGTCGAAATGGTAGTAGGCCAGTTCAAAACGAACCTGGTCATTGCCCTTGCCGGTGGCGCCATGTGAAACAGCGTCCGCTCCTTCCCTGGCGGCGATTTCCATCTGTGCTTTGGAGATCGGCGGCCGGGCGATGGAAGTACCGAGGAAGTAGCGCCCTTCGTAAATCGCATTGGCGCGGAACATCGGAAAAACAAAGTCGCGCACGAACTCTTCGCGTAAATCTTCAATGTAGCATTTGCTGGCACCGGTATTCTTTGCCTTCTCAGGGACATTGTCGAGTTCTTCGCCCTGACCCAGGTCGGCGGAAAAAGCAATCACCTCGCAGCCATATTCCTCGATCAGCCATTTGAGGATAATCGAGGTATCCAGTCCACCGGAATAGGCGAGAACAGCTTTCTTGACAGTACTATTTTTGGACATTTGAGTATTTCTCCTTAATTATCGAAGTATGGTCGTTGGCCGAGAGAGAGGTTTTTCGCGTCCCTCGCTTGCCTCGCCATAGCCTGCGGCGACGGCGGGTCCCTCGTCCCGCGTTCCTAGAGTTTAACAACATAAGTGTCAGCAATCTTATCATGCAGGCCCTGTTTTTGGGAATCAAAGGCGACCATAAGATAGCCGATACCGAGCAGAATTCCAGAAATGAACTTGCCGACAACTTCTCTCAGGAAAGCATGGCCGTAGGTCACGGCCGATCCATCGGTGCGGATGACCTTGATGCGCACCAGCATTTTGCCCGGGGTCTGGCCGCAGTAACCTATGAAGAAAATGCCGTAGGCAAAACTGATCGTGATACCAAGCAGCCCGGAGACGACCGACATCGCGAGTTGGCCATCACCTGTCATACTGCCGGTCATTCCGGTGGCGAAAACGAGCAGCCAGCCGAGTATAAACTGGACGAGGCCCACGATTGCACCATCGACACTGTAGGCAACAAAGCGGATCCAGAAGCCGGCTTTCGGTTGGACTGCGGCGGTCAGAATCGGCGCCTCATGCCGGATCTCCGCCAGATGATCTCCTGCTCCAGTCATCTGAGTTTCTGGCCCAGGCTCGGCACCCTCCTCACGTTTCGCCTGCTGGCTGGCTTCCCACTTCGCATAGATAATACCGCAGCCGCTGCACGTCTCGCCGGCCGGCTGTGTCAGACCGCAGGCAGGGCAGGTCACTTGAGGTGTTTCAGACTCACCGGCTGGGGCTGCTCCAGCAGGTTCCTGAGGGGGGGCTGGTTCCGTCAAGGCCGCCTTGTCGAAACTGAACGACTCCTTGCAGCGCGGACATGTTACCTTGACCGGTCGATCAGGCACCCGGGCCGGGTCAACCGACCTGGAAAAGCTGCAATGCGGGCAGGTAATCTCCATTATGGCTCCTGTCATGTATTTGCAGAAAAAGAAGGGCGTTTCTCTCGCCACTCGCCACTCGCTACTGCATCAAAGTGACCATGATCGCCTTCTGCACGTGCAGACGGTTTTCAGCTTCGTCGAAGACAACCGAGTGACCGCCTTCGATGACCTCGTCGGTAATCTCTTCATCGCGATGAGCCGGCAGACAGTGCAGGACGATGCATTCAGCATCGGCCACTTCGACGATTTCGCGGTTGATCTGGAAACCGGCAAAAGCCTGCTTGCGTTTTTCCTGCTCTTCCTCCTGCCCCATGCTGGCCCAGACATCGGTATTGAGAACATCGGCGCCGCGGGCGGCTTCGAACGGATCGTTGGTGTAGAGGACTTTGGCCCCGGCTTGTTCGGCGCGCTCACAAACCCCGGTCTCCGGCTCATAGCCTGCCGGGGTGGCCACTCGCAGTTCGAACCCGAAAACGGCCGCCGCATTGATCCAGCTGTTGGCCATGTTGTTGCCGTCGCCGATCCAGCAGAATACCTGGCCCTCGTAAGACCCCTTATGCTCGATGACCGTAAACAGGTCGGCCATCAACTGACAGGGATGATACATGTCGGTCAGGCCGTTGATTATGGGGATGGTGCTGAACCGGGCCAGATCCTCAACCAGCTCCTGGGAAAATGTCCGGATCATGATCCCGTCGACGTAACGTGACATGACACGGCCCGTATCCTGGATCGGTTCGCCGCGGCCCATCTGAGTTGTTCCTGAAGAAAGGAAGAGAGCGTGTCCACCCAGCTGGAACATGCCGACTTCAAAAGAAACGCGGGTTCGTGTCGAACTTTTTTCGAACAGCATGCCGAGCGTCTGGCCCGCAAGCTGGTGATGTCGCTGCCCCTGCTTCTGCTTTTGTTTTAACTCACGCGTCAATTCGAAAATCTTGTCGAGGTCTTCGCGTGTCCAGTCACTGAGACTGAGAAAATCTTTTTTCATACTAAACTCCTTCAGACGGATGCCGCCGGCAACTCGGGTTGTGTTTGCCTAAGCCGGCGGGCCGCAGCTTCAAAGTATTCATCGTTCAGTTCCATGCCGGTGAAGCGACGACCCAGTTCAAGTGCCGCAACGCCGGTTGATCCGACGCCCATGAAAGGATCGAGGACCAGGTCGCCCGGGTTGCTGGCGATACCGATCAGGTGCTTCAGGAGTCCGACCGGTTTTTGCGTCGGGTGCTTCGGCTCCTTGAGCCGTTCCGGCGACATGCAGATCGGGCTCTGAAAAAAGTTGTGCATCTCGTTCTGCTTGCCAAAGTTCCAGGTGTGCTGCTTGTTCCACATGCAGACAACCAATTCGCAGCTGTTCAAAAAACCCTGCTTGCGAATTTTCGGCACGGGATTGGTCTTGTGCCACACGAAAAACTGGAATGTATCGAAGATCGGGTCGAAAATTTCGTGCCAGCGTCCCAGCATGTTGTAGGAGCAGAACGCAAACAGGTTTCCGGTCGGCTTCAATATTCGTAAAAATTCTGCTTTGAACTCGGCTGGATCGAAATGCCGGTCCCATTCCGCCAGGTCATTGTTGATTTCCGATCGCCACGAAAACTGCATGTTCCCCGTTGAGTAAGGGCTCAGGTTATATGGCGGGTCGGTGAACAACAGGTCCACGGACTGGTCCGGCACTTGCTGGAGTAATTCCAGGCAATTTCCCTTCAAGAGGGTCAGGTCTGTTTCAGATGTTCCGGCCACAATCAGGGCGACTCCGGCAGGCTGGACAGAATGTCATCCAGTATCGTGACCGCTTCATCAATTTCGTTTTCCGTGACGATCAGTGGTGGTACGAAACGAAGCACCTTGCCGACTGTGCAATTGATCAGAAGCCCCTGTTGCATGGCCTGTTTGACAATATCGCCACCGTCAAAATCGAGTTCCATGCCGAGCATCAGACCACGACCGCGAACGTCCTTGATGAAGGTGTATTTGTCACGCAACGCATCCAGTTTGCCGCGCAGGTACGCACCCATCCGGACACCATTGTCGAGAATACCATCTTCAACCAGGGCGTGCATGGCGGCCAGGGCAGCGCTGCACAACAGCGGGTTCCCACCGAACGTGGAGCCGTGCGTGCCCGGTCCGAGAGCATCGGCGAAGGGCTGCCGGGCCAGCATGGCGCCGATCGGCGGCCCGCCGGCCAATGCCTTGGCCAGGGTCATCACGTCCGGTTCAACCCCCTCCTGTTGATATGCCCACAAGGTGCCGGTCCGGCCACAGCCAACCTGAACCTCGTCGAAGATCAACAGCAGGGCATGTTCGTCGCAAAGCGCCCGGACGGCTTTCAGGTAGCCCGGCGGTGGAACATTGACGCCGCCCTCGCCCTGGACCGGTTCCAGCATGATGGCGCAGGTGCGCGCGCTGATCGCCGAGCGCAATGCTTCGAGATCGCCATACGGGACATAGGTAAAGCCGGGAAGAGCAGGTTCAAAGCCGGCCCGGATTTTTTCCTGGCCGGTGGCGCTGATGGTCCCGATGGTCCGGCCGTGAAAAGAGGCTTGTGCGGTGATCACCTCGAAGCGGCCGCTGCCGTGCTGTTCCTTGCTGTATTTGCGGGCCAGTTTCAGGGCGGCTTCATTGGCTTCCGCTCCTGAATTGCAGAAGAAAACCCGGTTCGCGAAAGAATGCTCACACAGCCATTCGGCCAGTTCAATCTGTTGGGGAATCTGGTAAAAGTTGGAGCAGTGCAGCAGCGTGCCGGCCTGTTCCTGCAGTGCGGCAACCACCTTGGGATGACAATGCCCCAGGTTGTTGACTGCCACCCCGGCAAGGAAGTCGAGGTACTCTTTCCCTTCGACATCCCACAGCCGGCAACCTTCTCCGCGCACCGCGACCAGCGGGTAACGGCCATAGGTTTTCATAACGCACTGTTCGGCTCTGTCGATCCAGTTCTGTGAAAGACTCATCTCGCCACCTCTGTACCGATGCCCTTGTCGGTAAAGATTTCGAGCAAACAGGCATGTTCAATCCGTCCATCGATAATATGGGTTTTCTGAACGCCGGCCAGGATCGCATCCCTGCAGCAGGTGACTTTTGGAATCATGCCGCCGGCGATCGTACCGTCATCGACCAAGCTATTCACATCGGCCACATTGATCGTGGAAATGAGCTGCCCCTGCTTGTCATTGACCCCGGTCACATCGGTGAGCAGGATCAGTTTCTCTGCCTTGAGAGCGGCGGCCACCTGTCCGGCGACCAGGTCGGCGTTGATATTGTAGGTCTCGCCGCCACGACCGACGCCCAGCGGAGCGATGACCGGAATGAAATTGGCCTTTTCCAGAGCCTGGATGATTTCCGGGTGGACAGCTTCAACTTCGCCAACCTGACCAATGTCGATGATCTCGGGAGTCAAAGTGTCCGGGTTGATGGCCGTCATTTCCATTTTGCGGGCCGTGATCAACTGGCCGTCCTTGCCGGTCAGCCCGACCGCCTTGCCGCCATGCAGATTGATGTTGGCGACAATTTCCTTGTTGACCCGACCACCGAGGACCATCTCGACCACGTCCATGGTGTCGCTGTCGGTGACCCGCATGCCACCTACGAAACGGCTCTCAAGGCCCATCTGCTCCATGACCTTGCCGATCTGGGGCCCGCCGCCGTGGACCACGACCGGATTCAGGCCGATGTATTTCATCAGGATGATATCTTTGGCGAAGGATTCCTTGAGATGCTTCTCGACCATGGCGTTGCCGCCGTACTTGATGACAATGGTCTGGTTGGAGAACCGCTTGATGTAGGGCAGCGCCTCCATGAGCACGTTGGCTTTTTTGATGAGTTCTTCCATGGGATCAACCCCGATATCGGCCACCAAATCACTGAGAGGGGCCATGGTGGCAAAGGTTAAAGTATGTAACGCGACAGATCCTCATCGGCGGCGATATCGGCCAGGCGGTTGCGGACGAATTCGGCGTCGATGCAAACCTTTTTCTCTTTACTCTCGGGAGCGTCGAAGGAGATTTCATCCAGCAGGGTCTCCAGGATGGTGTGCAGCCGCCTGGCGCCGATATTCTCGGTGCGCTCGTTGACCTGGCTGGCGGTGCGGGCCATCTCCTCGATCGCACCCTCGGTGATTTCAAGTTTAAGGCCTTCGGTATCCATTAAAGCTTGATACTGGCGGATCAGAGCATTTTTCGGCTCAGTCAGAATCCGGACAAAATCTTTCTCGCCGAGACTTTCCAGCTCGACCCGGATCGGAAAGCGCCCCTGGAGTTCCGGGATCAGGTCCGAAGGCTTGGTCACGTGAAAGGCCCCGGCTGCCAGGAACAGGATATGATCGGTTTTGACCGGGCCGTACTTGGTGTTCACCGTGCTGCCTTCCACGATCGGCAGGATGTCTCTTTGTACGCCTTCGCGAGAAATTTCGGGTCCGTGGCCGCCTTCGCGACTGGCGATCTTGTCGATTTCGTCGATGAAGATAATACCGCTCTGCTCAGTACGTTCCCTGGCCAGGGCCTGGACCTTTTCCATGTCGACCAGTTTTTCCGCCTCGGTTTCAATCAGAACCTCTCTGGCCTCCCTGACCTTCATGGTGCGGCGCTTGGTCTTCTGCGGGAAGAGGTTGCCAAACATCTCCTTGACGTTGAAGCCCATTTCCTCGGTGCCCTGCGGCCCAAAGACTTGCATGTTCGGGATCTGGGCGTCCTGAACCTCGACTTCGACGGAGCGTTCGTCCAGTTCACCCATGCGCAGCAGGTGGCGCAGTTTGTCGCGGGTTCTGCCTTCGGCTTCGGCAGACTTTGACTCACCGGGAAGCAGCAGGTCCAGAAGGCGGTCTTCTGCGAGGTCCTCGGCCTTGATGCGCTGTTGACGGGTTTCCTCGTCCTTGACCATCCCGATGGCAAGTTCGACCAGGTCGCGGACCATGCTCTCCACGTCGCGCCCTATGTAGCCGACTTCGGTAAACTTGCTCGCTTCGACCTTGACGAACGGGGCCTGGGCCAGCCGCGCCAGGCGGCGGGCAATTTCTGTTTTGCCGACCCCGGTCGGGCCGATCATGATGATATTTTTCGGGGCGATCTCTTCGCGCAGTTCCGGACTGACCTGCTGGCGTCGCCAGCGGTTGCGCAGGGCGATGGCCACTGCGCGTTTTGCCTTATGCTGGCCGACAATATAGCGATCCAGTTCCGATACGATTTCACGGGGCGTAAAGTTGGTCACGCCAGTTTCTCCACAATTATTTTGTCGTTGGTGTAAACGCAGATATCTGCAGCGATCTGCAGGGCGGTTTCAGCCACCTCTTCAACTTGCTTGTCGGTATGCTCGAGCAAGGCCCTGGCTGCCGCCTGGGCATAGGGGCCGCCGGAGCCGATAGCGGCGATTCCCGCCTCGGGCTCAATCACGTCGCCGGCGCCGGACAGGACCAGGGTGGTTTCCTTGTCAGCGACAATCAACAGGGCTTCAAGCCTGCGCAGGATGCGGTCGGTACGCCAGTCCTTGGCCAGTTCAACTGCAGCACGCGGCAGGTTGCCGCGGTGCTCCTGGAGCTTGACCTCGAATTTCTCAAAGAGGGTGAAGGCATCGGCTGTGCTCCCGGCAAAACCGGCCAGAACCTGGCCGTCGAACATGCGGCGCAGCTTGCGTGCCGTGTGTTTCATGATCGTGTTGCCGAGTGAAACTTGACCATCCCCAGCCATTGCGACCTGATCTCCACGCCGTACGCTGACGATTGTTGTGCCCTTGAACATACCGGACTCCTCTGAAATCTGAATTCATGAATTGAGGGGTTCTCTGCAACGTCATGAATTCAGACAAAAGTAAAACAAAACATATATCATAAGCTTTTGGATAAACAAAGAAAAATGCCTGAAACGGGGGAGGACATGGCCAAGAAAAAAGGGTCTTCGGAATCCACTGTTGAAAATTTACCTTTGTAACCTTGTATGTCTATTCTTAAAAATCGAAATTCAGTGCTGTATCTCAAATGCCATGGGCTCTGAGAAAGTCGGGAAGCCACCTGTGACAGCATAGTTGTCGCCACATAAATACAGAGGTGGCCCCGGTTCAATCAGGCAATTGTTTTTCTTTGAGGTGTTCCATATGAAGGATAAGCGCATCAGTTGTTTCTTTGAGCAAATCGAGTTCCTCAATGGATAGGTCATCAAGTTGTTCAAGATTATATTCGATGGTTTCGACAATTTGACTGGCAGGGCGTTGCAAAGGACGCATAAAGTAGGCCGTGATGGTAGCGATTATCGTTCCAAAGAAAATTGACGACCCGAGGATTATCCATATTCCACCGATTAATTGCGAAAGGCCTGACAGGGGAGTGTCTGCTATCCCTGCGGTTGAGAACGCAGCGATCCCCCAGTAAAGAGCGTTTCCATAAGAAGTGATTCTCGTGCCTTCAATTCCACTTTCAACAGCGTACAAACCCGCTGAGAAAATCAACCACAGGGTGGTCAAAAGGAAGAGCATCTTCAGGAAGGGTGTATGAATCAGGATGTTCTGAATGAATTTTCTGAACCGGATATTTCGTCTCATTCTATGCATCTGTAAGCCCCCCTAAAGTAGACAGTCTGAAAATAGAGTTTTGGTTGACCTGTCTGTCACGTTTCTCATAAGTCATCATTTATAGAATGCATTTGGCAAGGGTGGGGAACCAGCGGATGAATTCGGATTTTTCTCCATGAGGTTTTCCTCCTTTAAGACGGTTCCTTTTCCAATCCCGGCAAGGCCTTCGCATAAAATTTTTCGGTGTATTCCTTGATCATCCGCCGCGCGGAAAATCTTGGCGCATTGCTCTTGATGGTGTCCTTCATCGTCCTGACCCAACCGTGCGGCACACCGTCCCCTGATACATCGTAATAGAGGGGGATGATTTCCTTCTCCAACAGTTCGTAAATGGCCTCGGCATCGGCCTGGTCGGGATTTTCGGCCCCTTTATCCCCGCCGAAAGACCAGCCGTTTTTACCATTATAACCCTCTGCCCACCAGCCGTCGCTGATGCTCAGGTGGGGAACGCCGTTCAGGGCGGCCTTCATGCCGCTGGTGCCGCTGGCTTCCATGGGAGGAATGGGGTTGTTGAGCCAGACATCCACCCCGTGCACCATGTACTGGGCCAACTGTTCCCCATAGTCTTCAACAAAGGCGATCCGCCCGCCGAACTCGGGGTCCCGGGCAGCGTTAAATACCTCTTGCAGGATACCTTTTCCGGGCATGTCCGCGGGATGGGCCTTGCCGGCGAAGATGATCTGAACCGGATGCCAGGGATCGTTCAGGATCTTTTTAAGCCGCTGACGGTCATGAAAGATCAGGTTTGCCCGTTTGTAGGTGGCAAAGCGGCGGGCAAAACCGATGGTTAGCACCGTCGGGTCGAGCATGGCGCCCTCGGCTACGGAGATAGAAGGGCTGATGCGGTCTTCGATCCACCGTTTCCGCATCCGTTCGCGGATTACGTTGACCAGCTTGTTTTTCAGCCAGAAATGGGTTCGCCAGAGCTCTTCATCCGGGATATCGTCAATCAACTCCCAGATTGACGGATCATCGTGGTTCGCCAGCCAGTCGGGCCCGAGATATTTATGGAACAGGAGCATC
>DAOVNV010000190.1 GCA_030630015.1 Desulfuromonadales bacterium
GAGAGACGCTGGACGATGATTTCGTGGGAAGCGCGATCCGCACAAGTCAAGGGAGACTGGTCTTCCTTGATGTCTACCTGAAAATCCCCGGAATAGGCATCCAGAATGGCCCTGCCCGCCTCGCGGGCGATATCAAGCAAAATGTCAGTATCGATTTTCAAAACAGCTCCCAAAGCTCTTACAGCTTATAGCTATCTTTCAGTTCCATCAGGCACATTCCACACTGCGTCGTCACCAAGCACCTCGCGAACAATCTGTTCAGCAATATCCTCGGCGGACACTTTGCCGGCATCGACAACCAGTTCGGGATTCTCCGGAGCCTCATAGACCGAGTCAACCCCGGTGAAGTTCAATAACTGACCGCTCCGAGCTTTTTTATACAGCCCCTTGGGGTCACGCTGTTCACAAACATCCAGTGACGTGTTGACGTGAATTTCCAAGAACTCCCCCTCTTCCAGCATCTCCCGTGCCATGCGCCGCTCGCTTTTAAAGGGCGAAATGAACGAGACCAACACGATCATGCCCGCATCGACGAACAGACGGGCGGTTTCGGCCACTCGGCGAATGTTCTCCACGCGGTCGGCATCGGTAAAACCAAGATCCCGGTTAAGACCGTGCCTGACATTGTCGCCATCAAGCAGATATGTGTGCTTGCCGAGCGAGAGCAGTTTCTTTTCGACCAGGTTGGCTATGGTTGATTTCCCCGCACCCGACAACCCTGTAAACCAGAGAACACCAGGTTTCTGGTTCTTGAGCCCGGCGCGACTGCGCTTATCAACATCGAGAGCCTGCCAATGAATATTGGTCGCACGCCGCAGGGCAAAATCAATCATCCCGGCCCCAACCGTTGCATTGGTCAGTCGGTCGATCAGAACAAAATTTCCCGTACCGCGATTTTCCCTGTAGGGATCGAAGGAGATTGATTTACCGAGAGCGAGGTTGCACACACCGATCTCGTTCAGCTCAAGCGTTTTCGCCGCTTGGTGTTCGAGCGTATTAACGTTGACCCGATGCTTCAGCGCACTGACCTGGGCGGGAACCACGGTTGCCCCGGACTTGAGCAGATAACTGCGACCGGGCAACAGGGCGTCTTCGTGCATCCAGACCAGACGAGCTTCAAACTGGTCGGCATGTGCAGGCCGTGCCAGCGGATCAGCGAGGATATCACCGCGACTTACGTCAATCTCGTCTTCCAGGGTCAGGTTGACAGCCTGCCCTGCAACAGCTTCTTCAAGATCACCGTCCATGGTAACAATGCGCTTGACCCGACTTTTCTGACCGGAGCCTGGCACAACAACCTCATCCCCGGGGCGAACGGATCCGGAGGCAATGGTTCCTGCAAAGCCGCGGAAATCGAGATCGGGCCGAACGCCCCATTGCACCGGCATGCGGAACGGTTGCCCCATGGCATTGTCGGTAACATTGACATTCTCCAGGTATGCCATCAATGTTTGCCCCTGGTACCAGGGCGTCTGTTCACTGTGCGCGATCACATTGTCACCCTTGAGGGCAGACAGCGGAATACAGGTAATCGACTCAAATTCCAGCTGTTCGGCAAAAGCTTCATATTCCGCACGAATCTCTTCATACCTGTCGGACGAATAATCAACTAGATCCATCTTGTTGATGGCAACCACCACGTTGGAAATCCCGACCAGGGACGCTAGGTAACTGTGCCGGCGGGTCTGGGTCAGCACCCCCTTGCGGGCATCGATCAGGATGACGGCAACACCGGCCGTGGAAGCTCCGGTCACCATATTGCGCGTGTACTGTTCGTGACCCGGCGTATCGGCAACGATGAACTTGCGCTTGTCGGTAGAGAAAAAACGATAGGCAACATCGATGGTGATGCCCTGCTCACGTTCGGCCTGCAGGCCGTCAAGCAGCAATGCGTAATCGATATCCTCCCCTTGGGTGCCAACCCGCTTGCTGTCAACTTCCAGGGAAGCTAACTGATCTTCGAAAATCAGTTTCGAATCCCAGAGCAGGCGCCCAATCAGGGTGCTCTTGCCGTCATCAACGCTGCCGCAGGTAATAAAGCGCAACAATCCCTTCTCTTCCTGGGACTTCAGGTAAGCCAGAATATCACTAGCGATCAAATCAGATTGATGAGACATTCGGAATCTCCGATTTCGATAAAGACGATAAAGCTTTTTCGCGTTCCGCGTCCCGCGTACCTCGTTCCTGCATCAAAAATACCCCTCCTGTTTTTTCTTTTCCATGCTCCCCGCCTGATCGTAGTCAATCACCCGGCCCTGCCGTTCCGAAGTGCGAGCCAGCAGCATCTCCTGGATGACTTCCGGCAGAGTCTCAGCCGTCGATTCCACGGCTCCGGTCAAGGGATAACAACCCAAGGTACGGAAACGGACCGATTTCATCATGGGCTTCTCGTCAGGCTCCAGAGGAATCCGGTCATCATCAACCAGAATCAGCGCACCATCACGCTCCACAACCGGCCGGACCTTGGACAGGTAGAGCGGTACGATCGGGATCTCTTCGAGATAGATGTATTGCCAGATATCCAGTTCCGTCCAGTTTGAAATAGGAAAGGCGCGGATACTCTCACCCGGTTTAACCCTGGCGTTGTAGATATTCCACAATTCCGGGCGTTGGCTCTTTGGATCCCAGCGATGGGTTGCCGTACGGAAAGAGAAGATCCTCTCCTTGGCCCTGGATTTTTCCTCGTCACGGCGGGCCCCGCCAAAAGCCGCATCAAATTTGTATTTATTGAGGGCCTGCTTGAGTCCCTCGGTCTTCATGATATCGGTATAGAGAGCCGAACCGTGGGAAAAGGGTCCGACACCCTGTCTGACACCCTCTTCGTTGGTATGGATGATCAGATCGAAGCCATGCTCCCTGGCCATCCGGTCTCTGAATTCGATCATCTCCCGGAATTTCCAGGTCGTATCAATATGCATCAAGGGGAACGGTGGCTTGGCCGGATAGAAGGCCTTGAGTGCCAGGTGCAGCATGACCGACGAATCCTTGCCGATCGAGTAAAGCATGACCGGGTTCTCGAACTCGGCGGCCACCTCGCGAATGATATGGATACTTTCCGCTTCAAGTTGGCGGAGATGCGTCATATTGATTTTCATGGTTATCCTGTCACGAGAAAGCAGTACCCCGTTAAACGAATGTCGGCCGGTTTTATATCATGATCGGCGCCAAACTTCCATAAAATCGAAACATCCGACTAAAAGCTGGCGATGACCCCGCTGCCGGCAATAAGCTTACGGATTCAGGTTTTATTGAGGATGTTTTTCTTGAGATAACGGACAACCTGCCGCACAGCCTCATCAAGCGCAGTTTGCTCGACGTCAATAACAACCTGCGGGTTCTGCGGTTCTTCGTAAGGGCCGTTGACTCCTGGGAAATGCGTCAATTCCCCAGCTCGCGCCGCCCTGTAATGGCCATGTTCGTCCCTTGCCTCGCAGGCTTCCGGCGTTGTTTTCATATAGACTTCGACGAAATTCCCCGCAAGACCCCGCGCGAACTCCCTGCTTTTCCGAAACGGCGACACAAAAGAAGCGATGACGATAACACCATTTTTTTCAAGTACCGCCGCCAGGTGACCGGCCCGCCGGATATGCCGATCGACATCTTCCGGTGAGAAACCAACCGTAGGGAACAAGGGTCTGATATCGTGGCTGTCGAGCCGTTCGACCTTCAAACGCTCCTTCTTGAGCTGCTTGAAAACGCCATCGGCCAGATGCTTTTTTCCGGAAGCGGGCAGCCCCGTGAACCAGACAACAAATGCCGGTACATTGCGTTTGCCAAAATGCAGCTTCTGCCAGACCCGTTCATGTACAAAATAGAGCCCCATTTTGGCAAAGACCTCCAGGAAACCGATGGTCAGCGCCAACGCTACCTTGCCGGTGAAAACAAAAACAATCACAGCCGTGGTGATGGTTGCCAGAGTCCTCCATGAAACAGCCTTGAGGATCGAGCGGCTTCGTGTTTCATACTGCATGAGTTTTCAACAACTTCCTTTGTGGGTAAATACGACCCAGACCGTTTTCAGTAAAATACGAATATCCAAGCCAAGATTCCATTTATCAATGTACTGCAAGTCGAGTTTGACAACATCATCGAAATTATCGATCTCGTTTCTACCGCTGACCTGCCATAAACCGGTAATTCCCGGTTTGATACTGATCCGACGATGATGCCAGTTTTCGTATTGGTCAACCTCGTCAGGGATCGGTGGACGCGTTCCCACCCGGCTCATCTTCAACAAGTGTAATGAATTCCTGAGCGCGATCCATCGTACCGACTATCAGGAGCTGGCGACAATTGAACCCCTTGCCGCGTATATAGGCCAGTAACAGTTTAAGACATATTCTTTCGACCAATAGGGAGAGAAATGCCGTGACAACAAAAACCAGGATTAGTCGGCGGCTGTAAAAGTCCCGATCAAAAAAAAGGACCAGGGCGGAAAGAATGATCCCGGAGAAAAAATACACACAAAATATCCGGTAGATCAGGTCAATGACAGTAATCTGCCGAATTGACTTATAGAGATTGTA
>DAOVNV010000046.1 GCA_030630015.1 Desulfuromonadales bacterium
GAATATCTTCAGGATTTCATCGAGGGTCTGCTGCAATGTCCCACCGCTGGCCACGGCATGAGCGGCATCGTAAAGGACGCTGAGTTGTTCCCGGGTGGCGGTGTGGCTGATGGTGACTGTGCCGAAGATGTCGAAAACACTCTCCATCCGGCTGCCGCGGGCAGACAGATAATTGTCGATAATGATGCGTGCCGGCGCAGCACCGACCGAGCCGGCCAGGGTCAATTCGGCAAAACGCTTCAGCTTAATCAACTCCTGTTCGGACAGGCTGCCCTTTTCGTCGATTTCACTGTCGCCAAGGTAGCTGGTGATGGCTGCATGGGCTTGTTTCTCACCGATGAACTTGGTCATCATGTTGACGAATTCCATAATGTTGGGCGCCTTGGTGATCCGGGTGCGGTGCAGAGGCTCCTTCGGCTTTTCATAGACATCGACGAAGTTGGCGATCTGTTCGATTTCCGCCGGTTTCTGGATGGTCAGCAGGGACACAGCGACAAAACTGCCGATGTTGAGGAACATCGTCCAGAATAGGGAGTGGGACCAGATGTCGAATCCCCCCAGCCCGAACAATTCACTGGGCTTCAAGATCTGCAGGCCGAACAGCCCTTGGTCGATAATTGACTGGCTCAGCCAGCCCGCTTCAACGAAAGAGGGGACCAGCAGGGTGTAAAACCAGGTCACGAAACCGAGGATCAGGCCGGCCGACGCGCCGCGAAAGGTCGCCCTGCGCCAGTAAAGGCCGCCGATGACAGACGGAGCGAACTGGGTTGCTGCTACGAACGAGATCAGCCCGATGTTGACCAGGGCAGCCGATTCCCCGAGCAGTTGGAAATAGGTGTAGCCCAGGAAGATAACGAGGACGATGCACAGCCGCTTCAGGTTGATCAGCAGGCCCGAAAGATCACGTACGCCGGTATGGAATTTGAGGATGACCGGTATGAGCAGGTGGTTGAGGATCATCGTCGAAAGGGCCACCGAGGAGATCATCACCATGCCGGCCGAAGCCGAGAAGCCGCCAATGAAAACCAGCAGGGCCAGCCACAATTGGCCGTCCTGCAGCGGCAGGGTCATGACGAAAAAGTCGGCGTTATATGTGTCGCCGTTGTACATCAGCAAACCGGCCAGAGCGATCGGGATGACGAACAGGTTGAGGATGAACATATAGGCCGGAAAGCTCCACATGGCACGCCGGATATGTTCTTCACGGCAGTTTTCAACCACCATGATGTGAAACTGCCTGGGCAGGAACATCACCGCCATCATCGAAACGAAGGTCATGGTGAACCAGTGTGCGTAGCCATTGCCTTCAGGGCCGATCAACAGCAGGTTGCTGCGTTCCGGAAAGCGTTGCACGAAGCTATGAAAGATATCGCCAAAGCCGTCGAACATCCCGAAAGTAACGAAAATGCCGGCAGCGACAAAAGCGACGATCTTGACCACGGATTCCAGGGCAATGGCCGCAACCAGACCCTCGTGGCGTTCCGAAGAATCCAGGTGGCGCGCTCCGAACAGGATGCCGAATATCGAAAGGATCACGGCTATGGCAAAAGCCGTGTCAAACCTGAAGCCAAGCTTGGGCAGATAATGAATGGACGCACCGGTGCCGATCAAGGGATCTGAGAGAAGGTCGAAGGTCCGCGCCACGGCTTTCAGTTGCAGGGCGATGTAGGGCATGATGCCGAGCACGGCGAACAAAGTGACGATGGCACCCAGAAAGGCCGATTTCCCGTACCTGCTTGAGATGAAGTCGGCGATGCTACCGATATTCTGCTCCTTGCTGATACGGACTATTTTGCGCAGTAAAAACCACCAGGAAAAGGCCACCAGGGTCGGGCCGAGATAGATGGTCAGAAAATCGATGCCGCTGGTCGCTGCCCGGCCAACGCTGCCGTAAAAAGTCCAGGACGTGCAGTAGACGGCCAGGGACAGGGAGTAGACATTGGCGTTGTCGATCAGGCTGCGTCCGAGGGCGTAGCGTCGGTCGGCATAAAATGCCACCGCGAACAGAAGCCCGAAATAGATCAGGGAGATCGAGACGACGATGTCGACCGGGATCATTGCTTCTCCTCCGGCGGCGACTCTGATGTGGAAGACTCTTCGATCTCAGGGGGTTCCTTGCCCAGGTAGACGGAAAAGAAGTAGACGACCAGGATGGACAGCGGCCAGCCAACCAGCAGGTAAACAAGGATCAGAGGGATCCCGAAGATCAGTAGATCCTTGTTGAAGATGTGCAGGAATGGGTAGTTCAGCATGACCACGCCCAGGAAAAAGAAAATGACCCAGGCTTCATGCAACGGCAGGGTTGAGCGGGTTTTCATAACCAGACTCCAGAATATCTGGAATGGATGCTTATTGAAAAAAACATTATAGTCGACTGCGCGCTGTCTGTCGATACTTCAGATGCACTTTTGTCGGAACTTAACGAAACAGGCACTTTCTGATTTCCTTAAAGATTATCAGGTGATACGTGCTTGTAAAGTTGAGGCCCGCATCCCTCTGGCCGATTGACCGTCTTTCGCGGTTCGTGGTAGTTTGAGAACAGTGGCCCGCCGCCGCCTAAGGCTATGGCGTGGCAAGCGCGAGGCGCGAGGTGCGAGGCGCGAAAATCTTTAAATCAGTGAGGCGTGAAAATTGAAATGTAAAAGATGGAAAAGAGTTTTTTCGCACTTCGCACCTCGCGCCTCGCGCCTCGGATATTAAATTTTTTGATGAAATTCTTGCAAAATACAACCCTGTTCCTGATTTTTGGGATGATCTTCCTGCTGTCCGGTTGCGTAGCTTTGGTGGCCACGGCACCGCCTATACTCCCAGTCGACACGCCCTATGTCTCGCAGCTTGACGATCCGGAATCGAATGCCCTGTTCCATTTTACCCGAGCGCAGTTGCTGCTGGGGGATGGCGATGTGGACGGAGCCATCAAGGCTCTGCAAGCTGCGATCGGGATAGACCCTGAGGCCGAGGAACTGCGTTTCAGGCTGGCGGAGATCTACGGCGAAGTCGGTCGGATGAAAGAGGCCCGGCGCAGTGTCGAGGATATCCTGATCAGCAACCCCGAATCGGTCAGGGCCCACCAGATTCTCGGCCATATTGCGCTTGGCAACGGCGAGCCCGCGGTTGCTGCTAAACATTTTCGCACGGTTATGGAGCTGGACCCAGACAACGAGATGGTGCCATTGCAGTTGTCCATTGCCCTGGTTCGCATCGGTGAGGCTGGTCAGGCAATCGAGGAACTCAAGCACCTGCTCGAGAGGCATCCTGATTCCCGTCCCGGACGACTGACCCTGGCCCGACTCTACCGGGATATGAACCTGAACATCCTGGCCGAAGAGCATTACCGATACCTGATCGACAACCTGACCGACATCGGTCAGGCCTACCTGGACCTCGGTTTCATGTACGAAGAGCAGCACGACTGGAAACTGGCGCTGGAGCTGTTTAACGAGGCGCTGCAAAAGAACCCGCACGATTTCGCCCTGCGCCACCATATCGCACGCATCTATGTCGGCATGAAGCGATTCGACGACGCCCTGCGGGAATTGCAGACCATCGTTCACTTCGATGCGAACGACCTGGAAGCCCGCCGTAAAATCGGCCTGGTCTACATGGAACAGGAGCGTTGGGACGACGCCATCGACCTGTTTAAAGATCTGCTCGTCCGAGATCAGGATATCGATGCGGCGCGCTACTATCTTGGCAGCAGCCTGGAGCGCACGGAGCGATGGGACGAGGCGTTCGAGGCTTTTTCGGCCATTCCTGAAACCTCGGCGCTTTACGAAGATGCCGTTTCTCACATGGGTTTCCTGCTCATGCAGACGGATCGTCTCGATGAAGCGGTCTCTCTGCTCGAGATGCAGATGGAGATGGGAGGGGCACGGCCGCAGTTTTTCTACTACCTGGCAGCAATCCATCTGACTGAAAAACGCCTGAACGAGGCACTGGCGGTCCTGGAGCAGGGGACACAGCGTTTTCCGGACAATACCGACCTGCTCTATCAGGAAGGTCTCACCCTGGAGAGGATGGGACGTCACGACCAGGCGATTGAAGTCATGCACAAAGTGATCGCCCTGGATGCAAAACATGCCGAGGCGATGAACTTTGTCGCCTATGCCTACGCTGATACGAATACCAATCTCGACGAAGCTCTCACCCTGGTCCAGCGTGCGATCAAACTCAAGCCGGCCGGGCACATTCACGACACCCTGGGCTGGGTTTATTACCGGTTGGGGCGTTTCGAAGAAGCACGTCAGTCAATTGAAGAAGCCAGTCGGCTGCTGCTAGAAGACGAGGTCGTACTCGCCCATCTCGCTGAAATTTACATGAGCCTCAAGGCATTTGAGCAGGCGCGTGACATTTGCCGGCGCCTGCTCGAACTCGACCCGGAAAATACCTTTGCGAAGGAAATGCTCGATGCGCTTGATGCTTCGCCCTGACCGGCCGGCCCTTCCGCCCTGGCTGCTGTGCTGCATGTTGATCGTCATCCTGCTCGGTGGCTGCGCCCCGGTTTTGAAGACGGATGGCCGCATGTCCGCTCCGTCCATTGAAGGCGAACGTTTGCTGACCGAGTGGGCCGCACAGGCCGGCCGCTACCAGTCGCTGCAGGGCCTGGCCAAGGTCAAAGTCAAAACTCCGCAGCGCTCGACTGGAGGCACCCAGGTCATAATCGCCCGGCGTCCCGCTCAATTGCGGACGGAGACCCTGAGCCCGTTCGGGACGACGCTGCTGCTGCTGGCGACCGACGGTGCCAACCTCGGCGTCCTGGTCCCGTCGCAGAACAGGTATTATTTCGGCCGGGCCGATGCCAACAATATCGGACGGTTCACAAGAATTCCGATCAGTGCGGACGACCTGGTCAACGCCCTGCTGTACAATTCGCCCGTTCTGGCTTTCGACGATATGAAAACCTGGCAGCTGCCCGACGGGAGTTGGCTGCTCGAACTGTCGAGCTGGGGACGTCGCCAGGAACTGGTCTTCGATCCCCAACGCCGGCTGGTCGAGATGCGCTATTTTGACGGACGCCAACTGATTCTCAAGCTGGCTTATACAGAGTTCCCTGCCGATGGACCGGTCTTCCCGCAGCGCATCGAAATGGATATGCTCGAATATGACGTTGAAGCCAGCATGGAATTTTCGGAACTGGAACTCAACCGCACTCTGCAGCCCGGCCTGTTCCGCCTCGATCCGCCGCCAAGCGTCGAACCCTACGATCTTGACCAGGCCCCGTACAGTACCGACAAAGACGGTGAAAGGTAGGGGCACGGCATGCCGTGCCCATGTTGGGCCATTGCGCCCGGTCTTAATGTTTGAACCGAAGATCACCAGGGCACGGCATGCCGTGCCCCTACGGTTTTTTCGCGTCCCGATTTTGGAGTAAAAATGCGTTTTCTAGTCATCCTGTTATTCCTGTTCCTGACCGCCTGCAACCAGCAGGACAGCGGTACCGTACCGGCCGAGGGCGAAGCGGCGAAGCCGGCGCACGGTGATACCATCCTGATGGGTTCGATCGGTGAGCCGAGCACTCTGCTGCCGGTGCTGGCCTCCGATTCGGCGTCGTCCGATATCAATGGCCTGGTTTACAGCGGCCTGGTGCGCTATGACAAGGATCTGCAGATCGAGGGTGATCTGGCCGAGTCCTGGGAGATTTCCGAAGACAACCTGACCATCACCTTCAAACTGCGCAAGGATGTGACCTGGCATGACGGCCAACCGCTCACGGCCGATGACGTGATGTTCACCTACCAGCTCTACATCGACCCCGAAACGCCGACCGCCTACGCCGAGCGCTATCGGCAGGTCAGCAGCGCCGAAGTGGTCGACTCCCATACCTTCCGGGTTCACTACGCCAAGCCGCTGGCGACCGCCCTGATCAGCTGGAGCCTGGCGGTCCATCCGAAGCACCTGCTCGAAGGGCAGGACATCACCAAGAACCCGCTGGCACGCCACCCGGTCGGCACCGGACCCTACCGGTTCGCCAAGTGGGATGTGGGCGAGAAGGTGGTGCTCGAAGCCAACCCCGATTATTACGAAGGCCAGCCCTATATCCACCGGGTGGTCTACCGCATCATCCCGGACCAGTCGACCATGTTCCTCGAACTCCAGTCGAAAGGTCTTGACTACATGGGGTTGACGCCGCTGCAGTACACCGACCAGACTGATACGCTCGCTTTCCGGCGCAACTTCAACAAGTATCGCTACCTGGCCTTCGGCTACACTTATCTTGGCTACAATCTGCGCCGGCCCATGTTCCAGGATAAACGGGTGCGTCAGGCGTTGAGCCACGCGATCAACAAGCAGGAGCTGATCGACGGTGTGCTGATCGGCTTGGGTCAGGTTGCGACCAGCCCCTACAAGCCAGACACCTGGCCCTACAACCCGGACGTTGCACGCTACCCCTATGACCAGGAGCGAGCGCGCACCCTACTTAACGAGGCTGGCTGGATCGATACGGACAAGGACGGCATCCTTGATCGGAACGGCGAACCTTTCGCCTTCACCATCGTCACCAACCAGGGCAATGAACAGCGCATCCGCACCGGTGAAATCATCCAGCGCCGTTTCCACGAGGTTGGCGTCGACGTCAAACTGCGGGTGATCGAATGGGCGTCCTTCCTCAAGGAGTTCATCAACCCGGGTAATTTTGACGCCACCATTCTCGGCTGGTCGGTTTCCCTCGATCCCGATTCCTACAATGTCTGGCATTCGAGCAAGACCAATCCCGGCGAGCTGAACTTCATCAACTTCAAAAATGACGAAGTCGACGAACTCCTCGAACGCGGCCGCCGTACCCTGGACCAGGCCAAGCGCAAACAGATCTACGACCGCTTCCAGGAAATCCTTGCCGACGAGCAACCCTACACCTGGCTCTACGTCCCCGATTCCCTGCCGGTGGTCGCCAGGCGTTTCCGTGGCATCGAACCCGCCCCGGCCGGGATTATGTATAATTTCCATAAATGGTGGGTGCCGGCGAGTGAGCAGAAATATGCGCGTTAGAGGCAGGGGCGAGTGGCTGGTGGCGAGAACAGCCTGAAGTCAAAAGCATCTCACGCAGAGTACGCAGAGTACGCAGAGATAATCTTGATGCAGAAAAGCAAACCCCAGACTTTTTAGTTTTGCTTGTGTTTACTCTGCGTACTTTGCGTACTCGAGTGAGCAAAGCGAACGGGCGTGAGGCGGTTTTAATAACATAAGTCAGAAACAATTATGCTGGTTTATTTATCCAAAAGATTACTGATGATGATTCCCATGCTGATCGGTATTACGTTGATCAGTTTCGTGGTGATTCATCTGGCGCCCGGCGAGCCGACCGACCTGCAGACCGATCTCAATCCGGAAGCGAGCATCGAGATGAAAGAGCGGCTGCGGGCCCAGTACGATCTCGATAAGCCGCTCTACGTGCAGTATG
Organism: Desulfuromonadales bacterium; assembly: GCA_030630015.1. Taxonomy (GTDB): domain Bacteria; phylum Desulfobacterota; class Desulfuromonadia; order Desulfuromonadales; family BM103; genus JAQYVZ01. Next base: position 7,400 of record DAOVNV010000046.1, read on the forward strand.
GCAAGTGGCTGTCACGTCTGGTCAGACTCGATTTCGGCGACTCCTTCTCCCAGGACCGGCGGCCGGTTCTGGAAAAGATTTTCGAGCGGATGCCGATCACCATCCTGATCAACGTCCTCTCGATTGCTCTGATTCTCGTTGTATCGGTGCCGATCGGCATCATGTCAGCGGTCAAGCGCAACTCACCGTTCGACCGCGGCACCACTGTGTTCGTCTTCCTCGGTTTTGCCATGCCGTCCTTCTGGCTGGCCCTGCTGCTCATGGATTTTCTCGGTGTGCGTCTCGGCCTCTTCCCCATCTCGGGTCTGCGTTCGATCGGCTATGAATACATGAGCTGGGGAGGGCAGCTGCTCGACTCGATTCACCACCTGATCCTGCCGGTGTTCATCTCGGCCTTCGGCGGACTGGCCGGCTTCTCCCGCTACATGCGCTCGAACATGCTCGAGGTTATCCGCCAGGACTACATCCTCACTGCGCGTGCCAAGGGGCTTTCCGAGCGGACGGTCATCTACAAACACGCCCTGCGCAACGCTCTGCTGCCGGTGATCACCATCCTCGGCCTGTCGGTCCCCGGCCTGATCGGTGGCAGCGTCATTTTCGAAACCATTTTCGCCATCCCCGGTATGGGCAAGCTCTTCTATGATGGCGTTATGATGCGCGACTACCCCCTGATCATGGGTATCCTGGTTATCGGCGCCGTTCTTACCCTGGTTGGCAACATGCTTGCCGATCTCAGCTACGCCATCGCGGACCCGAGGATCAGGAAAGGGTAGGGGCACGGCATGCCGTGCCCCTACGTTATCTTTCCCGCCACTTGCTCCTCGCCACTCGCCGCCGTTATAAAAATGTTCTTTCAAACCATACAATTGTATGGTAGTAAAGGTCATTATGTCGCTGCTCAGTGAAATACTATCTTCTAAAGTCCGGGCCGGTGTGTTCCAGCACCTGTTTGACGGGCGTAACGCTGAATTGCACATGCGTGAGCTTGAAAGGCAGTCTGGCTGTTCAATTGGCACGGTTCAGACTGAGTTGAAGAAGCTTATGCGACTTGGCCTTGTCGTGAGCAGAAGAGATGGTAACCGTCTCTATCTTCGGGCACAAAATTCTCATCCTCTCTATAATGAAATCTGTGGTCTTGTCGAGAAAACGGTTGGTGTCCCCGGCCGGCTTGCTGGCGCGCTTGCCGAGATTGAAGATATTGACTGTGCATTTGTTTTCGGATCTGTCGCTAAGGGTGATGAGCAGGCACATAGCGATATCGACCTGATGATTATCGGTACCATTGGCTTGCGCGCCCTTGTCGGCAAGTTGTCTGAGGTCAGCAAGAAGTCTGGCCGTGAGATCAATCCGCATATTTTGTCCCGTGACGAATGGTACCGTCGTCTGGCAGAAAATGATCACTTTATTTCTAATGTTATGAAACAACCCAAAATATTTATTAAGGGAGGGGAAAATGAACTTGGAGAGGTGGCTGAGTAATAGTTGGTTGCGTAAACATCAGAGTTCCCGTCAGGAAATTCAGAATTTACTTCAGATCGTATCGCGAGATATCTCTGATGCCCAAGGACCTCTTTCGGCAGATTGGCGCTTCGGGATCGCTTATAATGCTGCTTTGAAGCTTTGTACTATATTACTTCACGGCTCAGGATACCGTCCTGAAAAGACTCTGCATCATTACCGAACGATACATTCTTTACCTCTGATACTTGGTGAATCCGTACAAGGAGACTGTGAATATCTTGATGTTTGCCGTGTCAAACGCAATCAGGCCGAATATGATCGGGCCGGAGTTGTAAGTGAAAACGAGGCCGACGAACTTATTCGATTTGTAGAGGATTTTCGTATGACAGTTCTGGAGTGGCTTAAGACCGAACATCCTGAATGGTTATAAACAGTGGTGGGTAGCGAGTGGCGCGAAGTGCGAGGTGCGAAAGATCACAATCTGAATCTTTCACCACCCGTTCGGTTTTGGTTTTATCCTGCACATCCTGTATATCCCTGTTAATTAAGTTTTAAGATTAGGTTTTTTATCAACTCGCATTAAAAGTTAAAATATACCTTATTTATTATACGTCTTGCCCCATACTCCGTTTTTTGACCTGAAAAAATCTACTCTGTCCCCTTTTAAATTACTTGACTCTAATGATTACGGTCGTCTAATGTTCCGCTTATAATTTTATGAATTGCTGTTTTATTTTTATGTCTCGATAAAGCCAAACCCTCTGTGAGGGGGGGACGGAAAACTGCGGGTCTCCTCGTCAGGGAAGATAGCCGGGTCGTCGAAGGATTGTAAGCCTTTGGCAGCCCGGTTTTTTGATTCCGGGCAACTTACGGCTTACAGCTGATTTAATGGGGGAGGGGACCGTGCGTAAAACGCACCTTGCGGTGATCAGTATCCTGATCGGGCTGTTTTGCAGCGTCATACATGCAGATGCCGGAAAGTCTAGTCATGTCAAGGACTTCTCCGGAACATTGCAGTGTATTCAGATCCTCCTGCACGATATTCACAGCCACTTAAATGCAGACGTTCAATTCTCCGATGACGAGGTCGAACAGTTGCAGTCTTTACTGACAGATTTCCGGGCCGGACATCTGCTGCTTGTTGAGCGTTTCCGGCAGCAGGGCGTCAAGGCGGGCACTCCTGGTGGACCAGTTGCCGAGCGGCAGGCTGCAATGTCTGGTCGCTACGAACAGACTGTCAGGCAACTCCTCACCCTGCTGGAGGAGATCTCCTCTACAGCGACCATCTTGCCTGAGAGTCTTGATCGTGCTCTGGAACTGCTGGAACGATTGCTGCCTGAAGTCAAACAGCCGATCCATGGTCTTCTTCCCTATCGGAGCGTCGAGCCGATTGACGTCGAGCCGCAAATGACGCCAATCGTCGTGCCTGCCTATCGGTTGTTGAACGCAATTGTGACCGGCGACGACCTGTCGCCTTCGCCTGAAGCCCCACTCAGTACTGCAATCAGCGCCCAGGCGAAAGCGATCGCTGAACAGGCGCACAAGCTCAACTGGGACCCGGTGGATATCTACCAATGGGTCAAGAATAATATCGCCACTGAATGGTACTGGGGCTGCATGAAGGGGGCGGAGGAAACCCTGCGTCAGCGCAGCGGCAATGATGCTGACCAGGCGGCCCTGCTGGTGGCTCTGCTGCGCGCCGCCGGCTACCCGGCCCGCTATGTGCGCGGCGTCATCGAGTTCTTCCCGGGGCTGGCGAGCCTGCGGAGTCTGACCGGGATTGACGATCCGGTCCGCATCGGCACCTTCTTCAGCAAGGCCGGCATTCCCTGTCAAGCGGTGATGGACGGTACGGAGATCGTCAACTACCGGGTTGAGCATATCTGGGTTGAAACGCTGATCCCCTACGCCAACTACCGGGGTGCGATGGGCGATGCCAACGGTAAGCTCTGGTTGCCGCTCGATACCAGCATCAAAGTGGCCGGCTTCGTCGAGCAGGGCAGCTTTGATCTGTATGCAGCAGCCGGCAATCCGCTTACTGACCTGCGTGAAAGCTACCTGGCATCAGCACAGTCCCAGACACCGCTCGAAACGGTGCGGTCAACTGCCGATGCCTTCCTTGCCGAACATTTCCCGCAAGTTGCCTACCAGGATCTTCTGCATGCCAGGCAGCAGAATTTCGAGGCGGCCGGTATCCTCTCTCCCAGCCTGCAGTTCACCGAGGTTGCCATTACCGGCGAGTACACGGCCCTGCCGCCGGAGCTGATGCATTCGATCGAATTTCGCGTCAACGGGGCGGAATCGGTTCTGGATATCAGCCTGCCTGCCCATGCATTGTCGAACCGCAAGATCGTGGTTGGCTTCGAACCGGAGAGTGTCGCCGATCATGAAACGATCAACCTGTGGGGTGGTCTCGATAATACGCCGGCCTATCTTGTGCGGCTGCGACCGGTGCTGCTGGTGGATGACGAACGTGTTGTCGTGGCCAGTGAAGGATTTGCTCCGGGGGAAAGTTTCGATCTGGCGATAACGCTGACGTCACCCACTGTAATGCAGATGATCACCAACCGTGTACTGACCGGCTATCCGCTGTTGATCGGTGTCGTTGCCCAGGAAGCGGTCCTGCCAGCTGATGGCGGTGAGGAGTCGACGGCCACGGACCTTCTGCATCGGGCCGCTCTTGACTATATCGATCGCTGGAATCGCGGCGAACGCGAGCTGGGCGAACTGTTCAATCTGCGCCTCGCCCGGCCGTTGCCGAGCCTGGTCAGTCTGGGCGGCATGCTCGATGTGGTCGAATTGCTTGGTGAAGTGCAGGAGATCGGCCTGCAGGGCCTGTTTATCGATGCCGACCTGCGCAGTATCGCATCTGTACAGAGCGGCGGCGTTGATGACGGGCGCGAGAAGCTCTTCATGCAGTTGTCCGCGCTGCACGGCTCAATCCTCGAGGATCGACTGTTTCAGGACAATTTCGAGCTTGAAGCGATCTCCACCGCAAAGCTGTTTGGTCTGGCCGGCGCTGGCCAGGTGCCGGTCCTGTCCATCGATGCTGTGAACGCGGCAGAGCAGCTGGCAGCCCTGCCTTTTGCGGAGAATATCAAGGCAGATATTAGCGATGCTGTTGCCCTGGGCTGGACAGTGCGCATCCCGGAGCAGTCGATCAGCTCTATGGACTGGAGCGGGATCGGCTATATCAAGGAGGATCCGCTCAGCGGTGCGGCCGGTTACATGCTGTCCGGGATGACGGCGGGCGGCAGCACCGTGACCCGCACGGAGGCCTGGTCCGACCTGATGAAGTACCTGTTCAAATATCCGCTCAGCCTGCCACCTAATGCGGACCCGGATGCCGCCTATGCAATCGATAAGATATCGGTAACGGATCTGCAGGACGGAGTCGTCGGCCAAGCATTTGACGAACCGTTGACGGTGTATGTGCGCGACAGCGAAGGCGTGCCGGTCAGGAACGCATCGGTCACCTTTGCGGTTCTCGATGGAGGCGGGCATCTGCTCGACGAAGCACTCGATCCGCCGGTCCAGGGCTCTACCCTGATCGTCTCCACCGACTGGCGCGGGTTGGCCAAAGTGACCCTCATCGCCGGCCAGAGCACAGCGGAGAATACGGTATCCTGGCATGCAGAAGAGGATGTTTATGCCACCTGGGCCAGCCAGCAGACGGTCGCCGCGACCTTGTCCGGCGGTGTCGGTCTGGCGCAGCCTTTTACGGCAACGGCCCTGCCGGATGAGCCGCATGACCTGGTTGCACTGACTGCGGGCGGTACCGGCAGCATCCTGCAATA
>DAOVNV010000255.1 GCA_030630015.1 Desulfuromonadales bacterium
CGCGGTACTGGGGCATGCTCTCCTGCATGATGATCGCCGATTTCACCAGCAGCCCGCTCAATCCGATCACGTCGGCCTTGAGCTCAAGGGCCTGCTTGATGATGGTTTCAGCGGGGACCTTGATGCCGATGTTGAAGACCCGGTAACCATTATTAGACAGCAGGATATCGACCAGGTTTTTACCGATATCGTGCACGTCGCCCTGCACTGTCGCCAGCAGCACCCGGGTCCCGCTCTCCTGGTCGATCTGGTCCATATGCGGTTCCAGCCAGGCGACGCTTTTCTTCATCGCTTCGGCCGACTGCAGCACGAACGGCAGCATCAGTTCGCCCTTGCCGAACAGTTCGCCGACGTGACGCATGGCGGGAACCAGGATCTGGTTGACGATCTCCAGGGGCGGGTAGCGCTCAAGCAGGACGGAAAGGATATCCTCCAGGCCCTCCTTGTCGCCCTTGACGATCTTCTGATGCAGGGCCTCTTCGGGCCGCTGATCACCCGCCTCTTCATCAGCACTCTCCTCGATCCGCTCGGAGAAATGATTGATAAAACGCATCAATGGCATTTCATCCCGATCCTGGCGCCGATCGTAGATAAGGTCGAGGCAGAGAACCCGGTCCTCTGCGCTGATCTGCGCCAGGGGGAGGATCTTGCCGGCATCGATGATAGCGGCATCGAGCCCGGCGTTGACCGCCTCATGGAGGAACACCGAGTTAAGGATCTTGCGGGAGGCAGGCGGCAGACCGAAGGAGATATTGCTCAGACCGAGCAGGGTAAATACGCCCGGGAGTTCCTGCTTGATGCGCCGGATGCCTTCGAGGGTCTGGATGCCGGCATCCAATAGTTTCTCATCGCCGGCGCCGATGGTGAAGGTCAAGGGATCAAACAGAAGATCCCGGGGGCGCAGACCATGGTGGTTGACAGCCAGATCGTAAATCTGCCGGGCCGTGGCCAGCTTGTCTTCGGCGGTCATCGCCATACCCTGTTCGTTGATGGTCAGGGCAACCACGGCCGCACCATATTTTTTCGCTGCACGGCAAACCCGATCAAGAGTCTTGCCGCCATCTTCCAGGTTGATCGAGTTGATGATACAGCGTCCGGGATAGATCTGCAGGCAGGCTTCGATGCAGGCCGGCGTGGTTGAATCGATCATAATCGGCACCTTGACCGATTCGGCGTACATCCTGGTCAGGCGGGTCAGGTCAGCGAGTTCGTCGCGGCCGGCATAGGCGACACACAAGTCAAGAATTTGTGCACCTTTTTCTTCCTGGTCGAGGCCGATGCGCAGACAGCCATCATAATCATCGGCCAGCAGACATTCGCGAAATTTTTTGGAGCCGTTCGGGTTGGAACGCTCACCGATCAGCAGAGGCGGGATTTCCTGGCCGAGTTCAACGGCCTGGTAGAGGCTCGAGACCGATGGTTTCATAGCGCCACCTTCCGGTCCGCAGGGGATAACCCTGCACAGGCTTCGACCAACTGACGGATATGCTCCGGAGTCGTACCGCAGCAGCCACCGACGATACTGACTCCATCGTTTTCAATAAACTGGCGCATATGGTAAACGAACTGTTCCGGACTGAGCGGATAACAGGTTTTGCCGTCTACGACCTGCGGCAGCCCCTGATTCGGCATGCACGAGATCCGGCCGGGCCAGTTCTGGCCGAGATAGCGGATGTGTGATGCCATGTCAGTCGGGCCGGTGGCGCAGTTCAGACCGAGCGAGAAGATCGGGAAAGGCTCCAGGGTGGCGCAGATCGCTGAGATATCGCTGCCGACCAACATGGTGCCCTGCTGTTCCATGGTCACGGAAACCAGCACCGGAACGTCCCGGCCAGTCTGCTCCAGGACTTCGAAACAGGTCACCAGGGCGGTTTTGACCTGCAGCAGGTCCTGACAGGTCTCGATGATCAGGGCATCGACCCCGGCCTCGACCAGGGTCTTCATCTGTTGCGCATAGGACGCGGCCAAGGCTTCAACCGTGATATGGCCCAGGGACGGCAACTTGGTGGTTGGTCCGACCGACCCGGCCACATAACAGCCGGCCCTGCCGCCGATCGCGCTACGAGCGTTGGCAACCGCCGCCCGATTGATTTCTTCCGTACGTCCGGCAAGATCGTATTCGGCCAGAACGATAGAGGCGGCACCAAAGGTATTGGTTTCCACCACCATGGCTCCAGCATCAAGAAACGATTTGTGCAGGGCGACAATCACCTCGGCAGCGGAAAGGTTCAGAAACTCGTTGCAGCCGGCCTTGTCTTGCCAAACTATTTCGGGGATATCCATCTCCTGCAGGTTGGTGCCGCAGGCGCCATCAAAAACCAGGATTTTTTCATCAGCAAAAGACATAATACGTGCCTCATTTTACTCAGTATTCCGCTCATTTTACATTCCCGGCATCACATTACAAGGAGCGGTTGAAGGAAATAGCTTACAACTGGTTGCAATCCATGACAACAATACCGGACAATACAGGCAGCGGCCCGCCGTCGCCTGCGGCTATGGCGTGGCAAGCAGGCAGCTAGTGGCGAGTGGCATGAAAGACCCTCATCGCTCAGCACTCAGCACTCAGCACTCAGCACTTATACATTACGGATCGATCGGTCATTTTGAAAAACAACGACATCCGAAATTTTCTACCCACCTGCCGTGAAGAGATGGCAGCACGCGACTGGGACGAACTGGATATCCTGTTCGTCACCGGCGATGCCTACGTCGACCATCCGGCGTTCGGCACTCCGCTGTTGGCGAGACTCCTGGAGGCAGATGGCTTCCGGGTCGGCATCCTTGCCCAGCCGGACTGGCGCAATGTC
>DAOVNV010000271.1 GCA_030630015.1 Desulfuromonadales bacterium
CGGGACGCGACCCGCCGTCGTTAAAACTATGGCGTGGCAGGCCCGCCGTTCGTTAAAACTATGGCGGGGCAGGCCCGCCGTTCGTTAAAACTATGGCGAGGCAAGCCCGCCGGTTTCTTTTTTGATGTTTTGAACTATAAAGGAGTGAGAAACGTGAAAATACGTATCCTCGCCGCCGGTGATGTCAAAGCAGCTCTGCCCATGCCCAAGGCGATCGAAGCCATGAAACAGGCTTTCTCCCAGTTCTCGGCCGGACAGGCAACCGTTCCTTTGCGCGGCCATATTGCCACCGATCAGGGTGTGACCCTGTTAATGCCGGCCTACCTGCACGGCAGCCAGAACCTGGGCGTCAAGATTATTTCCATCTACGAAGACAATCCGAAGCGGGATCTACCGACCATTTCCGCAACGGTCATGGTCCTCGACCCGCAGACCGGCTTCCCTCTGGCCCTGATGGACGGCAGCAGCCTGACGGCAATCCGGACTGGCGCGGCCGGCGGGGTCGCGGCGGATGTGCTGGCCCGCCAGAATGCTGAAAGTGTCGTCCTGTTTGGCGCGGGCGTGCAGGCCAGAACCCAGTTGCAGGCGGTTCTGGCGGTCAGGGACATCACTCAGGTCAGCATTATCGACCCGTTCGACGAGTCTGCCCGGAGGCTGGCGGACGAGGTGGAGACCTGGCCCAATGCGCCGCAGGTGACGCTCGGACAGAGTGCCGGCCAGGCGGTCCCGGAAGCCGATATCGTTATCGCTGCGACTACGTCTGCCGTGCCCCTGTTTGACGGCAATGATCTCAAGCCGGGTGCCCATGTCACCGGGGTCGGCACCTTTACACCCGACAAGCGTGAAGTGGATGAAACGACGGTCAGGCGGGCACGGGTTGTTGTCGATTCCTACGAGGCCTGCCTGGAGGAAGCCGGCGACATTATTATCCCCAACGTTCCGATTGATGCCGAAATCGGTGAGATCCTCAATGGTGACAAACCGGGCCGGCAGAGTGATGATGAGATCACCTACTTCAAATCGGTCGGCATCGCCGTGCAGGATACGCTGGCCGCGGCTGTCGTGTTCGCCGCGGCTCAGGACAAGGGCCTGGGTACGGAGGTTGATCTTTCGTGACATGCAGCTAACTGACCAGGAAAAGAATATTCTCGACGGCAGCCAGGGGGAGGCGGCCCGCATCGCGCTGCAGATCCTCGTCGACCTGGGCGAGATCTATGGTGCCGACGAAATGATGCCGGTCAGCCAGGTCCATATTGACACCACCATCTACATGGTCGATGCCGGGGTCGAGTTTGCCGAGCGCATGGCGGAGTTGGGTGGTAAGTTTGTGGTTCCTACCCAGTTGAATCCAAGCGCCATTGATCTTGAGAGATGGCAAGCCCTGCGCGTTGATGCCAATCTCCTCGAGAACAGCCGCAGACTGGAACGCGCTTATCTCAAGATGGGTGCGCAGCCGACCTGGACCTGTGCCCCCTACCAACAGGGCCTGATACCCAGCTTCGGCGAGCAGATTGCCTGGGGTGAATCCAATGCGATCGCCTTTGCCAACTCGGTGATCGGTGCACGTACCAACCGCTATGCGGATCTGGTAGATATCTGTGCGGCGATTATCGGCAAGGTCCCCAGGTTCGGCTTGCATTTGAGCGAAAATCGCAAAGCTGAAATCCTGATCAGCCTCAAAGGTTTCACGCCTGACATGTTTGCCGACGGCAGCATCTACCCGCTGCTTGGTTTCCTGTTCGGGGAAATTGCCGCAGACCGTATTGCCGCCCTTGATGGCGTGCCCAAAGATGTTTCAACCGACAGCCTGAAGGCGTTCAGCGCTGCTGCCGCGTCCTCCGGGGCTGTCGGACTGTTTCACATCATCGGCGTGACCCCGGAAGCAGAGACGCAGGAGATCTGTTTTCAGGGCGAAGCACCGAGGGAGTTTCGGCAGATTACCCCTGCAATGATCAGGGATGCGGAACAGCGCTTGTCGACGGGCGAAGATGTGAACCCAGATCTGGTCGTGCTGGGTTGCCCTCATTTTTCAGAGGAGGAGTTTGCTCGTCTGAATCAATTGATGCGAGGCAAAAAGGTTCATTCTGCGATGACCTGCTGGGTTTTCACCAGTCGGCAGGTGTACGGTCGGATCGAGAAAACCGGGCTGCTGACGCAA
>DAOVNV010000062.1 GCA_030630015.1 Desulfuromonadales bacterium
GTAAGCTGTAAGCTGCAAGCTATAAGCTGTAAGAGGAAATCTTCGGAGTGCTTAACCCTGCCTCGTACATTGATCATACCCTGTTGAAGCCGGAAACCACGCCGGGTGACATTGCGGTTCTCTGCGAAGAGGCGGTCGAATATGGCTTTGCCTCAGTTTGCGTACCGCCGCGTTTTGTCGGGCAGGCTGCTGAAATTCTATACGGTTCCGGGGTGCGGACCGGAACAGTAGTCGGTTTTCCCCTCGGCTATGAGACCTCGGCGATCAAGGCTGAGCAGGCCGCCCATGCGGTTCGTTCCGGTGCGGAAGAGATCGACATGGTCATTCCTCTTGGTGCAGCACGACTGGGCAACTACGAGGAGGTTGTAGACGATATCCGGGCTGTGGTCGAGAGGGCCGAAGGGCGGACCGTTAAAGTTATTCTGGAATGTTGCCTCTTTGATGACGCTGCTAAAAGAATGCTTGTCGAAGCGGTGGTTGCGGGTGGCGCTGATTATGTCAAAACCTCGACCGGTTTTGCCGCTGGCGGCGCCGTTCTGGAGGATGTACGCCTGCTGTCGGAGGTTGCTGCCGAACGACTCAAGGTCAAGGCTGCCGGCGGTATCAGGGACTGGTCTTCCTGCCGTTCTTTCATTGAAGCAGGCGCTGCGCGAGTTGGAACCAGTGCCGGGGTCGCTATCATGAAGCAATGGATGCACCATGCGATCTGAAGACCGCCGAGCGATCTGGATCGTGCTGGACGGTGTCGGAATCGGAGCGCTGCCAGATGCAAATATCTACGGTGATGATGATGCGGCCACTTTGCCGCATGTTGCTGCTGCCTGCGGCGGTCTCCATCTTCCGAATCTCCAGAAGTTGGGTCTGGGTCACCTGGCCGCGATCAAGGGCGTTGCCCCTGTTTCGGAGTTGGTTGGTGCTTTTGGTCGTCTGCAGGAGCGTTCTGTCGGCAAGGATAGTACGACCGGACACTGGGAGCTCGCCGGCGTTGTGCTTGCCAGGCCCTTTGCAACTTTTCCTCAGGGCTTTCCAGACGAACTGCTGATCCAGTTCGAGAGGATTGCCGGAATGGCGCCGCTCGGCAATATTGCGGCGAGCGGAACGGTTATTCTGGATCAGCTTGGGGGAGAGCATGTCCGAACCGGACGTCCGATTGTCTACACCAGCGTCGATTCGGTTTTCCAGGTTGCCGCCCATGAGGAGATCCTTCCACCGGAGCAGTTGTACGCCATATGTCGGTCTGTCCGGGAGATTGCCGATGGATACGATATCGGCCGGGTGATTGCCAGGCCGTTTGTCGGAAATGAACAGCGGGGCTTCCAGCGAACTTCACGGCGCAAAGATTTTTCTATGCCGCCGCCGGGACCGACAATCCTTGATCGGCTGAAGGCAGCGGGCCGAGCCGTTCATGCGGTTGGGAAAATCAGCGACCTCTTTGCTGGGCAGGGCATCAGTCGCTCCGTGTCAAGCAATGGCAACAGGGATGGCATGGAGAAAATCCTCCATGGCCTGGCGTCTCTGCCGACAGGTGGTCTGCTGGTGGCTAACCTGATAGATTTCGACATGCTGTACGGACATCGACAGGATGCTGCAGGGTTTGGTCGGGCCCTCGAAGAGTTCGATGTCTGGCTTCGGGAACTGCAGAAGAAAATGCGTTCGGGAGATCTGCTGCTTGTTACGGCAGACCACGGCTGCGACCCGACCACACCCGGCACCGATCATACTCGCGAGTATGTACCGTTGCTGGCCTGGCAGCCGGATATGACTGCCGGCCGAGTTTTGGGAACACGTGAGACTTTTGCTGACTTTGCCGAAACCCTGGCGGAATTTTTCGGTTTGGAAACCAGTGGCCCCGGGAAAAGCTTCTGGAAGGAGATACAATCCCGGGCAGTATCTGATTTGTCGTGAGTTGAGTTGTGTCCAGGGGCAAAACTTTGGACGTCAGTGCTTCAGTTGCTGCTCACAAAAATCGCCGACCCCGGCCTGACAGGTGGAAACCTCTTTCAGGAAGCGTTCTTCGACAAACTTTTGCAGGTTGATCTGCTCTTCGTCGCTGAGTTCATCGAAACTGATGCCGAAACCCTGCATGAAATTGTTCCGGTTGTCAGGTTGAACGGTATAGAGAACGGTTGCTTTCACTTCGAGTTCCTTGCAATGGCCGAGCAGGGGGAAGACCACGGACAGTGTATCTCCTAAATTCAGTCGGGTGGATGCCTTTAAAAAGAGCCCGCGCATGCTCAGGCTGAAAACATCTGCAAGGGTATACTCGGTTCCGTGAGTCCGGTACATGCCGGGGATGTGCAATCTCAGGCGCAAGTTCTGTCGAGGGTGCTTTTCCACAAAACGCTGTATGAAGGAAAACAGGGTAAAGATGTCTATCGGAACAGTGAGAGTGTCTTTAGGTTGTAATTTCGGCGGCCTGGTTTCGTCCTGCTCAAGTGCGAGCAGGGGGATTCCTCCAGAAGCCAGACGGGCGCAGATTTTTTCATCCACACACAGTCCTGGGTCGCTGAGGATTTGCTTGCCGATCAGCAGGAGGCAGGGCTCGCTCTGCTCAAGAAAAGCGTTGGTCTGGGCGCAACTGGTTGCAGCCAGGACACGGTAGCCCCAATGCTTGAGTATCGGCTCAAGGGTTGCGAGAAGCTCAGGTCGATTGTCGGCAAGCAGAAAACATTTCATGATGATCAGCGGATTGAATTTTTGTGTTTACTGGGTTTAATTCCCAAGTTGGGTAAAAGTTTAGCTTATGGCTAAAAAATCACAAAGGAGAAAATGTTATGATGAGAATTGTGCCCCTGATTTGCCTGTTGTTGGTCATCTGCAGCACTGCCTGGGGTATTGAAATTCAGGTGGGCGTGATGACGACCGCTGTCGAGGAGCGTGCTCCGGTTGACAATGTCGAAGTTTTTCCTGCCGCAGATGGTCAACTCTATTGTTTTACCAGGGTAACTGGTGCCGGGGAGCCGACTGAAATTGTCCATGTCTGGTACCGGGGCGAACAGTTGATGTCACGGGTTGTTCTGCCCGTCAAGTCTCCGGATTGGCGAACCTGGTCAACAAAAAGCTTCCTGCCAGATTGGCAGGGAGAATGGCGTGTCGAGGTCCAGGATGTGGAGGGTTCACTATTGAAAATCTTGAAATTTAAACTTATCTGACACCCTAATTTATAAATTGCTCACTGGCTCAGGTGACAGTTGGATCGAGGGCGCCTTGTGGCGCCCTCGTCATTTGAGAATGTAGAACCTTTATTTTTTCTTGGCGCGGGCCGCACGGGCTTTGGCCAGCTTTTCGCCGAGTCCTCGGTCAATCGCCATCTGGCGGCGGGTTTCAGAATATTTTTTGGCTGCCAGTGATTGTGAGCGAGGGATGTCGAACTGCTTTCGATACTGTCCCGGAGTTATATCGTGAGCGGTCTTGAGGTGGCGTGCCAGGGTTTTCATCCCCTTGCCGCAAATCATGCAGAAGATTTTGTCCCTGCCAAAAGCTTTTTTGCGAGATACGACAGGCCCCTCTTTCGGTTCTTCTTCTACAGCAACGATCTCACCTTTTTCAAGAGCACTTAGAGCAGTATAGACCTGGTTCAGTTCTTCAACCAATTCCTCTTTCGTCATGTTCGTCATTGATGCATGTGCGGATACGATTTCCGCCGTCATTTCAAGAATTGTAGCCATCTGCTCCTCCGTTGTTAATTAGTTTTAGAAATTAGATAAGTGTTTTTAAACTTGCTTCTATAGTAATACAATAATCGTTCTTTAAATCAAGTCTGAAACTGACTTTAACATTTCAACAAGCAACAAAAGCCGAGCGAGTGTAGTTTTATTTGCATTTTTCCCAAGGCTACTCTATATGTAATAGCATCTGCTTTCTTATGAAACAAAGATAATCGGGATCCGCCGTTGACCCACGATCCAGATGTAATCCAATATTCTGCAGCCGGTATGAATTTTAGAATTTCAACAGAGAATAATGAGGAGTTGTTCCTGGGGCCGGGAGCCTGTCTGAGTCGTTCTACGCGTGGCCGTGAGCGATCAGAAGAGGCTTGTCCTGTCCGGACCGCCTTTCAAGTTGACCGTGACCGGATTCTGCACTGCAAGGCATTTCGCAGGCTGAAGCATAAAACCCAGGTTTTTCTGGCCCCTGAAGGCGATCATTACCGGACTCGCCTGACCCACACTCTGGAAGTGTCCCAAATCGCCCGCACGATTGCCAGGGCGTTGCGGTTGAATGAGGATTTGACCGAGGCCATTGCCCTGGGGCACGACCTGGGGCACACGCCGTTTGGACATGCTGGAGAGAGGGTGCTGGACGAACTCCTGCCGGGCGGTTTCCATCATGTCAGTCAGAGCCTGCGGGTGGTGGACAAACTTGAAAGGGGTGGGGCCGGCCTGAATCTGACATGGGAGGTGAGGGACGGTATCTTGGGGCACTCCAAGGGGCAAGGGAGCCTGGCAGGGGCGAGGCGTGATGATCTGCCTGCAACTCAGGAGGGAAAACTGGTGCGCCTTGCCGATGTTATCGCATACGTGAACCATGACTTGGACGATGCGACGCGCAGCGGACTCATCTCCCTTACGGATGTTCCTGAGCGTCTGCGGGCTCTTCTGGGTGAAACTCACTCACAGCGCATCGATACCATGGTGAATGATATTCTGGCTTCCTCGATGGACGGTGCCCTGGTCGAGGTGCGCCTTTCGGACAGGATCAGGGACGGCGTTGCCGGATTGCGCGACTGGTTATTTCAGAATGTCTATCGGGCCGATCCGGTTGAATCTGATTTTCTCAAGGCCAGTCGGGTGCTGCGTGAACTTTTTCAGCATTTCATGAATCATCCCTCTGATCTGACTTCTTGCGCTGAGGGCGAAGCTTCAAGTGACCCCCCGGAAGTTCTGGTGGCTGACTTCCTGGCCGGAATGACTGATCGCTATGCCATGAATCTCTACCAGAGACTGTTCCTGCCGCAACCATGGAAAACTCTTTAGCAAGGCACTCTCGCGGCTTTTGTAAGCTTGACACTCTGAAATGCCGTATGGTAGTTTTTTAGCGCGTTTACGGTGTTTTATCCAGTTTCGGAAACTGCAGGGCAGCCAGGTGTTGTCGGCCGCTTTGTCAAGTCGATTTCGGGCTGGCGAAGCGGTCAGGTATGAGCCCCGGGTGTTTGCCTGTCCGGAGCCCTTAGGAGGTTGGGATGAGCAAGAAACTGCTGTTGGCTGACGACAGCATCACGATTCAGAAGGTGATACAAATCACCTTCGCACATGAGGACTACGACCTTACCATTACCGGCAACGGCGATGAGGCCTTGCAGAAAGCCCGGCAAGCGAAGCCGGACCTGGTCATGGCGGATGTCTACATGCCAGGCAAAAACGGCTACGAATTGTGTGCCGCCATCAAGCATGAACCGCTCTGCCAGGGGGTCCCGGTTCTGCTTCTGGCTGGTTCATTCGAACCTTTTGACGAGGATAAGGCGCGAGCGGCCGGAGCCGATGCCTGGCTTGAAAAGCCTTTCGAATCCCAGACCCTGATCGACAAGGTTGCGGAACTGCTGGAAGCGGCTCAAGCCGCTCCTCAGGAAGCTCCTGTCCCTGTGGCGGAAACAGTGGTCACAGAATCTCGTGCCGATGAAGCGCCAGCGCCCGAGATCTCCCCAGAACTTGTGGAAGACCCCTTCGGGACCATCTCCTTCGACGAAGACCTTCCTTCTCCTGAACCGCCAAGCGATGAGATTGCCGATGACTGGGGCGCTCTGGACGAGACCCAAGCTGGTGCCGAGGTGAGTGCTCCTGCCGAAGCGATTGCCGACAGTGTTGAGTTCGGGGAAGAACTGGAACCTGCGGTGGAGGATTTTTCCTTTGCGGAAGAGCCGCCCATTGAAGAATCTCCTGCCGCTGATGAAGAGATGTTCGTGTTTGAGGATGAACTCGAGGAAGAATTACCTCCTGCCGCCGGAGTCGATTTGGATGTCTTTGACGAGAGTGACGAAGACGTTATGGCTCTTGATGATGGCGATATCCTGGGTTCCGAGGAACTTGAGCCCTTGGTCGAGGAGCCGACCCTGAGTGCTTGGTCACGTGATGACTTTGCCATGGACGATGTGGCCGACGAAGTCTCTTCCTTTGAGATGGAGCCGGAGGTCGCTCCCGTTGCTGAGGAAACTGTTCTCTCTGCCCCGGAAACAGCCCCCCCGGTTGTTGAAGCAGCCCCTCCAGTTGTTGAGGCAGCCCCCCCGGTTGTTGAAGCAGCCCCTCCAGTTGTTGAGGCAGCCCCTCCAGTTGTTGAGGCAGCCCCTCCAGTTGTCGAAGAAGCCCCGGCATTCGAACCTGTTGAGGTCGGCGGGTTTGAACCTGCCGCTGTCGAGACTGTGGCCCCGGTCAAGACCGAGGCTGACGTCGAAGAGCAGGTGGGTGGCCTGAGTGAGACCGAGATCGAGGCGATTGTCGAGAAAGTTGCCGGCAAGGTGATAGAACGTCTGGCGGGCACCATCCTCGAGCGGGTTGCCTGGGATGTGGTCCCTGATCTGGCGGAGGCTCTCATCAAAGAAGAAATTAACAAGATAAAAGAAGCGGTGGCCTGACGGCTTTCTGCTGCAACCATATGATTGACGTCGGAAATGGGGATTGTTAAAATCCCCGTTTCTTTTGGTATTTACTCCATTGTGCCGGGCACAATTTTTGTCTGATTGGAAGGAAGCTACATTCATGGAGCAGAAACTGCCCAAGAGCTACGAGCCACAGAGCGTGGAAAGCCGCTGGTATCGCATCTGGGAGGAGGAAGGCTATTTTCATGCCGATGAAAATTCCCCCAAACCGCATTATTCGATTGTTATCCCTCCCCCGAATGTGACCGGCGTTCTGCACATGGGGCATGCCCTGAACAATACGGTCCAGGACATCCTGGCGCGGTGGAAGCGCATGTGTGGCTGTGAGGTCCTGTGGATGCCCGGCACCGACCACGCCGGCATTGCCACCCAGAACGTGGTTGAAAAACAGCTGGCTGAAGAAGGCATGGACCGGCATGCCATTGGCCGTGAAAACTTTATTGAACGTGTCTGGACGTGGCGGGAAGAGTCAGGCGGCAAGATTATCGAACAATTGAAGCGGCTGGGGGCCTCCTGTGACTGGGAGCGGGAACGCTTCACCATGGATGAAGGCCTGTCCCGGGCCGTGCGTGAAGTCTTTGTCCGCCTCTACGAAGACGGCCTGATCTACCGGGCCAATCGCCTGATCAACTGGTGCCCGCGCTGCCATACCGCCCTGTCTGACCTTGAGGTTGAGCACGACGAAAAAAAAGGCCATCTCTGGCATCTGCGCTACCCGGTTGTGGGAACAGATCGCTGCATGGTCGTCGCAACGACGCGTCCGGAAACGATGCTGGGCGACACGGCGGTGGCGGTGCATCCGGACGATGAGCGTTATCAGGAACTGGTCGGCAAGAAAGTTCTGCTGCCCCTCGTTAACCGGGAGATCCCAATTGTTGCCGACGAATATGTCGACAAGGAGTTTGGCAGTGGTGCGGTCAAGATCACTCCGGCCCATGACTTCAACGACTTCGAGCTCGGCAAGCGCCACGACCTGAATGTGGTCAACATCTTCGATGAATCTGGAGTGGTCAACGAGAATGGCGGGCCTTATTGCGGCCAGGAACGCTACGAGGCGCGTGCCAACGTGGTGGCCGACCTGGAGAACCAGGGGTTGCTGGAAAAAATTGATGATTACCAGAGTGCAATCGGTGAATGCTATCGCTGCAAAACAGTGATCGAACCCTATCTTTCCCTGCAGTGGTATGTCAGCGTTAAGCCTTTGGCCGAAAAGGCCATCGAAGCCGTTCGTGAAGGTCAGACCAGGATCGTGCCGCAACAGTGGGAGAAGACCTACTTTGAATGGATGTTGAACATTCAGGATTGGTGCGTCAGTCGGCAGATCTGGTGGGGACACCGCATTCCGGCCTGGTTTTGCGAGGATTGTGGAGAGATCACGGTCAGTCGTGAAGACGCCAGCGTTTGCGCACACTGCAACAGCACTAACCTTCACCAGGAAACCGACGTACTCGATACCTGGTTCTCTTCAGCGCTCTGGCCCTTTTCAACGATGGGCTGGCCTGACCAGACTGAAACCCTTGAGAAGTTCTATCCGACGACCTGTCTGGTTACGGGGTTCGATATCCTGTTCTTCTGGGTGGCGCGGATGATGATGATGGGTCTCAAATTCATGGATCAGGTGCCGTTCAAGGACGTGTATATCCATGCCCTGGTCAGGGATGCCCAGGGGCAGAAGATGAGCAAGAGCAAGGGGAATGTCATTGACCCCCTGCATGTCATCGACGAGTACGGTGCGGATGCCTTTCGCTTTACCCTGACGTCCTTCGCTGCCATGGGGCGCGATGTCAAACTGTCGACGGATCGGGTTGCCGGATATCGCAACTTTTGCAACAAGATTTGGAATGCCAGCCGGTTTGCATTGATGAACCTGGAAGGATTCGACCCGTCAGATATCGATCTCGGGGACTGCGATCTCTCCGATGCCGACCGCTGGATCCTGACCCGCTTCAGCGAGACGGTCGATCAGGTGCAACTCGCCTTGGAGGAGTACAAGTTTAACGAGGCCGCCAGCGCCCTTTACGCATTTACCTGGCACAGCTTCTGCGATTGGTATATTGAACTCACCAAGGACGACCTGTATGGTGATGACCTGCAGGCCAAACAGCGGGCCCAGACCGTCCTGTATACGGTTCTGGAGCAGCTTCTCCGCCTGTTGCATCCGTTCGTACCGTTTATTACCGAAGAAATCTGGCAAGCGCTGCCCGGAACGCGGCCGTGTGCCTCCATTATGCTCTCCTCTTTCCCGTCTGGCAGGGCGTTGCCTGTTGATACCGCAGGTGCGGAAAGGATGGAACTGGTCATGGACGTGATCAGGGCAATCCGCAACATTCGCGGCGAGATGGACGTGTCTCCGAGTCGCGAGGTGACTGTCGTACTGGACTGCAAGTCTGCCGGTTCCCTGGCAGTGTTGCAGGAGGGAGGACAGGCGATCCGCTCTCTGGGGCGGGTGGGTGAGCTGACTATGGGACAGAATGTCGATCGTCCCGGACAGGCGGCGACCCAAGTCGCTGGTGATGTCGAGATTCTTCTGCCGCTGGCCGGGCTGGTCGACATTGCTGAAGAAGTCAAACGGCTTGAAAAAGAGATTGCCAAAGTCCGCAAAGATGTCGACTTCTTCACCAAAAAACTCGGCAACGAAAAGTTTGTTGCCAAGGCCCCGCCGCAGGTGCTCGAAAAGGACCGTGGCAAGCTGAGGGAAGCTGAGGAAAAGATGGGCATCCTGCAGGAGAGTCTACAGAAAATAAAGGCGATTGGTTAAAATCGGTGGCGTGTGACGAGTCGCACGAAAAATCTGGGACATAACCGCCAGTTCGCTTCGCCCATTCAGCAAAAGTAGGCGCATTGAGGCGAGGGCGCAAAGCAAAAAAAAAGACGCAGAGAAAAGTTTTTTGGGGTTAACCTCTGAGACTTTTCTCTGCGTCTTTTTTTGTCGATTTTCGGAAGCTGGTGTTGAATCGTTGGCCAATGCCTACAGCAACAATCAATCTCTGGATGGTGAAAAGAGTGTCCAGAATGTCCCTAGGAAATGTAGGTAACAGTTGCAGTATGATTTATGAGACACCTTTCTCAGGCCATTCAAAATTTTTATAAATTGTGCAATTTGAGGATTACTCTACGGCTGAAAAACTGACAATTTACCGCATCCCCTCTCGAATATGCTGAGCCATGCATTCAACAGCTTTGGAATACTTGCCGGGGGATCGTTTCAACACGATTTTCGCGACTGGCAACTCAGGAAAACCCTCTGCGGCGCCGAGAATGCGGAATTCCTGCGGGACAACACTTCCAAAAAGAATGGAGACAGCCAATCCAGCAGATACAGTGGCAAGAATTCCAGCAACACTTGGGCTTTGATAAGCGACTCTATAATTCCGATTTATCGAATTGAGTGCCTCTATAGACCACTTGCGGGAAATACATTCGGCATGAAAAACGGCCAGGGGTAATGGGTCTTCCTCGTGGATAAGATGGTTAGCCGATGTAACCCATACGATTGGATCGCGCCTGATGATATCACCGTCCTCGTTTGGGCTGCATGTCACGAGTGCGAGATCAAGTTCGCCCTTTTCCAACGCCGGCACCAATAAGGAACTGCATTCACAACGAACGGTCACCTGCACCCTGGGATAAGCTTTGGCAAAACGGGAAAGGATCTCAGGAAGAAAACGCAGTGCATAATCGTCCAAAATACCAATCCTGACCGCTCCAACCATGTCTGGTTTAATCATCGCCGCCACGGTCTCTTCATGCAGCTTGAGCATGCGTCTGGCATAAGGGACAAGGGCTTCCCCTTCGGCCGTCAGGCTAAAAGAACGTCCGCTCCGTTCAAACAGTGGCCGGCCAATTGTTTCTTCAAGGCGCTTGACTTGCATACTGATAGCAGGCTGGGTCCGATGAACGACCTGAGAGGCATTGGTGAAACCACCCGTATCGATAATGGCGAGAAAGGTTTTCAGCAAATCGATTTGAAGTTCCACAACAGGCCACCTATCAATTTTATTGATGATTCTGATAAAATAAATTCGTTTGATTAATCAATAGCAGGCTGGCATAGTGAAGTCAAGCGGAAGGAAAGGGGACTATCCCATGATACTGCTCCCAAAAATAAACAACGTATTGGCCAAGATTAAATGTTGGAGAGAAATATCCAGACAGCGGAGCCAGTTAAGGAAGATGAGTGATGCTTTCTTGATGGATGTCGGCATCAGTCGTGCGGATGCTGATCGTGAAGCTGAACGGCCGTTTTGGGATTCCGCGCCAATCGAAGACATCTCGCTCCGGAGCCGCACAGGGACAGCTTCAGATATTGATCGAGAAGAAGGCGAATGCTGCATCCAAACTTAATTTTAACCGGAGCGGCCAATGATCGTTTAATAAGAAATTGTTTTTGATGTATGGCCCATTGAGTTGCTTCCCCATAATTTATATAAAATAAGAGATGCAACCCCCTGTATCAGTATAGTTGAGGTGGTCATAATTTTGTGTATTAAAAAGAGCGTGCGATTGATAGCGCTTAATAAGACGGCAATTTTCGTCTCAGGAGTCGTTATTTACAGGAATAACAGTTTGCAATATTAGCCCTACCCTCCAAATAAAAAATGCCGATCCACCAAAAGAGACAGAGA
>DAOVNV010000054.1 GCA_030630015.1 Desulfuromonadales bacterium
GAGGGCCTGTGGTCTACAGCCATTGCCTGCGTCCAATGTTGTCACTTAACTTCCCGCAAGCAACAGCTATAGCCCACATGCTGTGCGGTTAGTCAGACAGCTGAATAGTTACTGATGATTTTCACCATATTCGACTTATTCCATGTGGAGAGCTCCCCTAAAATGAAACAACTGAAATATCTTTTGCCGGCTTTTGGTGCCGTGGTTTTTTTCCTGTTCTCTGGACCCGCCCTGTCGGCATCTCTCGAAGAACGGGTCGTTGAGCACAGTTTGGACAACGGGCTCAAACTCCTGGTGGTGGAACGTCACGATGCACCGGTAGTTTCGGCCTACATCACCATTGGGGTCGGCTCGGTTCATGAAACGAGCGAGACCCGTGGTGTTGCCCACCTCCTTGAGCATATGCGCTTCAAGGGAACCAGGACACTCGGGACTACCGATTTTGCAGCCGAGAAACCGTTGCTGGAGGAAATCGAACGGGTCGGTGGCGACTTGAACGTTTTGCGTCTCGATCCGGATCGCAACCGGGACAGGATTTCTGTTCTGGAAACACGGCTTGCCGAGTTGCAGCAGCAGCATAAAAAGTATGTTGTCAAAGACGCTTTTGCCCAGATTTACAGCGAGAACGGCGGCGTCGGTTTCAATGCTTTTACCAGCAAGGACCTGACGACTTACCTGGTTTCTCTGCCGTCCAACAAGCTCGAACTCTGGGCGCTGGTGGAATCGGACCGGATGCGGAATTCTGTTCTGCGCGAGTTTTACACGGAACGGGACGTTGTTCGTGAGGAACGGCGCAGGTCTTACGATACCAACCCGCGGGGGCTGGTTTACGAGACCCTGATTGCCAATGCCTTTACCATGCATCCATACCGCAACCCGATCATCGGCTGGCACTCGGACATCGCCAACCTGACCATCAAAAAAACCAGGGCTTTCATGGAACGTTATTATGCTCCTACCAATACCGTGATCGCCCTGGTGGGTGATGTCCACGCTGATGATGCCATTGCCCTGGTCGAGCGTTATTTTGGCGATCTGGCTCCCGGTACCCCGGTGCCTGCAGTGGCCGCCGTCGAGCCGGTCCAGGAAGGTGAAAAACGTGTTGTCGTAAATTTCGATGCGGAGCCGCGCTTGGCCATCGCCTTCCATAAACCCACCTTGCCGCATAAAGATGACTACGCATTTGATCTGATTGACCAGATTCTTGGACAAGGGCGGACGTCGCGGCTCTACAAGGCGTTGGTCGAGGAGCAGAAACTGGCCACTTCGGTTTCGGTCTATGGTGCGCCTGGTTCCCGCTATGCCAATCTTTTCGTGATTAACGCCATTCCCCGGCACCCGCATAGCCCGACTGAGGTCGAGACCGCGATCTATCGCGAACTGGAACAGCTCAAGACTGTACCCGTATCTGAGCGTGACCTGACCAAGGCCAGGAACCGCCTGGTGACCGATCAGTTGAGACGTCTCAGGAACAACTCAGGGTTAGCGCGCATGCTGACTTCTTATCAATCGCTCATCGGCGATTGGCGCTATCTGGCAACTTACGAAAAAGAGGTCGGACGTTTGACGGCGGAGGATCTCATGACCGCAGCACGCACCTATTTCACGAAGAAGAATCGGACCGTGGTATTTCTCGAAAAAGGGGAGTCCTGATATGTTCAAATTTCGATTTCCCTTCTTGATGCCGAGCTGTGTACTCATTGCTGCGCTGCTGTTGACAGGTTGTGTTTCCAGTCTGCCTGACCATCCCGATCAGCTGTCTTTTCCCCCTCTTGAATTCAATCTGCCTGAGGTTGAAAAGCTGGAGCTTGCAAATGGCATGCAGCTGTATCTGAAAGAGGATAACGAACTGCCTCTGGTGCAGATGACAGCCCTGATTGGTTCAGGCGCGATCGATATCCCCCGGCAATTTGCCGGTTTTAGCGGGCTTTTTTCAGAGACCTGGCGCACTGGTGGAACAGCGAACCATGAACCTTCACAGTTAGAGGAGCGTCTCGATCTGCTTGCCGCAAACCTGGGGGCCAGCATGGGGCCCTATTCATGTCAGCTCGATTTGTCAGTTCGATCCGAAGATTTCGACGAGGGGATGTCAATCCTTGCGGAGATGTTGCGTCGGCCGGGCTTCTCCGCAGCAAGCCTCGACTTGGCGCGTCTGAAAGCCCAGGAAGAAGTCAGGCGTCAGAATGACCTGCCGGGTTCGATTGCTCGACGCCTGCTAATGGCTTCTTTGTATCCTGATCATCCTCTGGGTGACAGTCCCACCCTGGAAAGCCTGGGCAGGATCGAGCGCGGGCTGTTTGTGGAGTTTCACGACAGGCTGTTCGCGCCGAACAACCTGATGCTGGCCATTTCCGGTGACTTTGACCGGCAGGAACTGCTTCGCCAGCTTGATAAGCTGTTTGGGGATTGGCCGCAAAAAGGGATTGATAACCAGAGAATCCCGGCTTTGCAAGCGGTGCCTGTGGGAAGTCTCCAGGTCGTCGATAAGGATGTCGCCCAGACGACCGTGCTGATCGGAGATATCGGCCTGACCAAGGACAATCCCGATCAGTACGCAGTGCGAGTCATGAATTTTATCCTGGGTGGCGGCGGGTTCAATTCGCGCATGATGCAGGAAATTCGCTCCAACCGGGGGCTTGCCTATTCTGTATATTCCTATTTTCAGGTTGGCAGGCGTTTGCCGGGGCCGTTTGTCGCCGGCACGGAAACCCGGAATAGCTCGGTCGTGCCGGCTCTGGAGTTGATGCGCGAGATCATGGAAGACCTGCGCAGCACAGCAGTTGCTGAAGAGGAACTGAGGGTGGCCAGGGAGAGTCTGATCAATTCCTTCGTGTTCGGTTTTGACAACAGTCACTCGATTGTTACTCAGCAGATGCGCCTCACTCTGTTTGACTACCCGGACGACTATTTATCCGGGTTCCGGGACCGGATCGCAGCAGTCACAACGGAAGATGTTCTGCGAGTGGCACGCGAGTATCTGCAGCCCGAGCGTCAGAAGATTGTCCTGGTGGGAAATGCGAGCGAATTTAATGAAGATCTCGAGTCGTTCGGATTGGAGATCCTTCCGGTTTCAATGGACGACCTTCCCTGACAGGTTCAGCCTGATTCCGGCGTGGGTTGATTGTTTCATGAATTGGGTTAAAATTCCGGTAACCCGTTTCTAGGCGGCTGTCGAATTATTCATGATCCGATAGCCTCCCAGGTGGAGGACTGGCCTTGAATTCCTTGCTGGGCCGGGTCAGAAGTTTTCTGGATCAAGATATCTGGGAAATGGATCTGGCTGATCAACGCTGGTGGCGAAAGTTTGCCTGGCATCAGGGGCAACTCTGGTCCCTGGTAGTGCGGGATTTTTTTGCTGATCGCTGCATGCTCAGGGCTTCAGCCCTGACCTTTACAACCCTCCTCTCCATCGTTCCCCTGTTGGCCCTGATGTTTTCCGTGCTCAAGGGCTTCGGTATACAGAACACTCTCGAACCGCTGCTTCTCAAGCACCTGGCTGCAGGGTCGGGAGACGTGGTCACGCTGATTATCACCTACATTAACAATACCAATGTTGCCCGTCTTGGAACCTTCGGTCTGGTGTTCCTGATCATTACGGTTCTTACCCTGCTGTCGAACATCGAAAAAAGTTTCAACAGGGTCTGGGGGGTTGAGGAAACCCGCCCGCTGCTGCGCCGTTTTACCGATTACTTCTCGGTGGTGACCATTGGCCCGATTTTCGTCGTCATGGCAATTTCCATGACGTCCACGTTGGAAAGCCAAACCCTTGTGCAAGGGCTTCTTGAAAGGGCCTATGTAGGAGAATTCGTACTTTTTTTGTTTCAGGTTCTGCCGTTCATGGTCATGTGGCTGGTCTTTGCCGGCCTCTACCTGTTTATGCCGAATATCAAGGTCAGCCCCAGGGCTGCCGTGATTGGCGGCATTTGTGGTGGGACCATCTGGCAGCTCACCCAGTGGTTTTATTTGTATTTCCAGGTGGGGGTTGCCAAATACAATGCAATTTACGGGACCATGGCCGCTTTGCCGATTTTCATGGTCTGGATTTATATTTCCTGGGCGATTGTTCTATTTGGCCTGGAGGTCACCTACGCGACCCAGAACCTGCACAGTATTCGGCAGAACGTCCGTGGTCGTAGCCTAAACTTTGAGAGCAGGGAATTAATAGCCATGACGGTCATGGTCTATCTCGCTGGACGTTTTTTTCGCGGCGAGGAGCCTCTGGTCCTTGAGGAGATCGCTGTCCGCCTGGCGATACCACCGCGTTTTTTGCGGGATGTCCTGGAGGAATTGCGGCGGCTCGGTTACGTTTCGGAGGTTTCCAGGGGACATGCTGAGAATGGTTTCCAGCCCGCCAGAGCACTGGACACGGTTTCGGTTCACGAGATTATTCAGGGGCTTTCAAGAGATGGTACCAATTACGATCACGTGCATGAAATCAGGGAAAGGGATGTGGTCGCCCAGCTTGCCAGACGGCTGACACAGGCCAGCGAACAGGCTCTGGCTGGTTTGACACTGCGAGATCTGGTTGAGCAGGCGGGGACGCAGTCGAGTGCTCAAGAACCCAAGTCTGAGACCGGATCGTAGGTCTTAAGCTCGAAAAGGCCGTTTTCGCAGACAGCATAGGAGAACTGATCGATCCAGTCGCCAAGAGCAACTAATTCGTATCCCTCTGTGGTTTCGTGGAAGGGTTGATGGAAATGCCCGGTGACGATGGTCTGGTACCCGCGAGACTGGATCGCGCGGGCATAATTCTGGAGGATTTCACGAGCCGGCACCTGCTGGCTTTTTTTATTGCGTCTGCGTCGACTCTGGCGGCTGGCCTTGGCGGCGATGCCCCAGGCCAGGTCCGGAGGGGAGATGCGGATCAGCAGCCGCAGAGGCCAACTGCGCAGCACTGAGCGCAGTATCCGGTAGCCCCGGTCCTCGGGGTTGGCCAGGTCACCATGGGCCAGAAACACTTTTTGGCCATCAAGCTCAACGCCACCGCCATCTGGCAACACCAGGGCGCCCAGACGATCATGAAAATAAGGGCCGAGGTGGAAGTCGTGATTGCCTTCAACAATAATAATCTGTGTGCCGGCCTCCCTGTATCTGCCCAGCATTTCCAGGATCGGGACATAGGCGGCAAACACGGTGTGCTGATAGCCAACCCAGAATTCAAAAATGTCTCCAAGCAGGACGAGGGTGTCCACCCGCCCCAACTGCTTGTCGAGAAATTCCAGCAGCGCCCGATAATTAAGGTCGGATGGTTGCTTCAGATGCGCGTCGGCCAGGAAAAGTGTCCTCATAACTGCCCAATATAGTAAGACGCCGTTGTGAAGTCAATTGGAAGGGGGGATGGGTCAACGGGATGTAGGGGCGACCCGGTGGGTCGCCCTATCCCCAGGATGCCAGCGCATCAAAGGCGCCCCACCGGGTCACCCCTACTGTCTCTGTCTGGAACGGATATGTTAAGATTTCAGAAAGGGAGAGTCTGCAGGTTTGCATGATGGTGATTTGATGAAGTCAACCGATAAAACGACGATCACTATTCCTGTTTACGGAATGTCCTGTCAAAAGTGCGTTGCCAAGGTTACGGCGGCTCTCGAGGCGGTCGAAGGGGTTTCTGCGGCAGTTGTCTCACTTGAAGAAAAGCAGGCCGAAATCCGGGGCGGGAGCGCTGCGGTCAGCCGCGCCCAAGTTGAAGGCGCCGTCGTTCAGGCCGGTTTCCGGCTGGAGCCTCCTGAAGAAAAACGCTCGTCTCAAGATGCTTCGCAAACGCCCCCTGCCGCTAGCCCGGCTATCACAGAGACGCTGATCCTGCAACTGGCAGGCATGACCTGCGCCAATTGTGCAAATACGATTGAAAAGGGGATCTCCAAACAGGCCGGAGTTCAGTCTGCGGCAGTCAATTTTGCTGCCGAGAAACTCAGTGTGACATTCGATCCAACTCGACTGCAGGCTGATGATTTGATAGCTGCCGTTGCTGATTTGGGCTACAAGGCTCGCCTGGTCGGCGATGCCGGGCTGGACAGCGATGAGGGTCGAGCCCAGTTGCTCTGGCTGGTTTTTGCTGCCGGGTTGTCTGTGCCAATCATGCCGTTGATGTGGTTTGCTCCATTCGATACTGCCACGGTCTATATCATTTTTGTCCTGTCAACCATTGTCCAGTTCAGTGCCGGTCTGACCTTTTACCGCAGTGCCTGGAAATCACTGAAAAATCGTGCGACCAATATGGACGTGCTGGTTGCCATGGGCATTACGGCTGCTTATGGCTACTCGGTGCTGGCACTCTTTCATGTTCTGGGTGTCTCCGGCGAGGTCTTTTTTGAAACCAGTGCCATGCTGATTACCTTTATCCGTTTCGGCAAGTGGCTCGAAGCCCGTGCCAAGGGTAAAGCGAGCCAGGCTCTGAGGGCTCTGTTGCAACTGCAGGCTGACACGGCGCGTTTGCTGATTGACGGCTGCGAGGAAGAGGTTTCTGCCGATCGGGTCGTAGTCGGCGACCGGGTGGTGGTGCGCCCCGGCGAGAAGATCCCGGTCGACGGTCTGGTTGTCGATGGGTCCTCAGCGGTCGATGAATCGATGGTGACCGGCGAGTCGCTGCCGGTCGACAAGAGCCCGGGTGATGCGGTGACCGGGGCGACTCTCAACGCCAGCGGGCGGTTGGTCGTCGAGGCGACCCGGGTTGGCAGTGAGACGCTACTGGCACAGATCGTCCGCATGGTTGAAGAAGCCCAGGGCGACAAAGCGCCGATCCAGCGTCTGGCCGATGCGGTCTCCAGTTGGTTCGTGCCGGCGGTGGTCGTGATCGCGCTGCTGACCTTCGTTGTCTGGTACGGTCTGGCCGATGCCGGTTTCCTGTTTGCCTTCAAAATGGCGATTGCCGTGCTGGTGATCGCCTGTCCCTGTGCTCTGGGTCTGGCGACGCCGACGGCGGTCATGGTCGGCAGTGCGGTTGGACTCAACGCCGGGATCCTGTTCAAGCGTGCCACCTCACTCGAAAACGCCTCCCGCCTGCAGGTGATGCTGCTTGATAAGACCGGAACCCTGACGCGCGGCACCTTTGCCGTTACCGACATGGTGCCGGTTGCGGGTGAGGACGAGGACGAACTGCTGCGTCTGGCGGCATCGGCTGAAGATGCGAGCGGTCACCCGCTGGCCCGTGCCATCGTGCGGCATGCTGTGGAGCGGGGGCTGGTCTTCGCGGCAGCGAGCGAGGTCGAGGAGGTCGGCGGCTACGGTTTGCTGTGTACGGTTGGCGGGGCCAGAGTCCTGGCCGGCAATAGCCGGTTGTTGCAGCGCGAGGGGGTTAATATTGACGTTGTCGAGCAGCAGGTCGAAGTCCTGGCACGGTCGGGCAAGTCGGTTGTCTATCTCGCCAGCGATGGGTGCCTGGTGGGGGTTGTCGCCCTCGCTGACACCCTTAAGGACGGCGCCGTCGAGACTGTCGACCGCCTGCGCCGCCTAGGTTTGCAGACAGTTATGATCACCGGCGACCGCCGGGCCGCAGCGGCGGCAGTCGCCGCTGAGCTTGGTATCGACGCGTTCGAGGCCGAGATTCTGCCGGCCGACAAGCAGCGAGTGGTGCGCAGCTACCAGCAGCAGGGGCGCTTGGTCGGCATGGTCGGCGATGGTATCAACGACGCGCCGGCGCTGGCTCAGGCCGACATCGGCATCGCCATCGGCACCGGTACCGACGTCGCCAAGGAGACCGGTGACATCGTCCTGGTCAAAGGCAACATCCGCGACGTCGAACGCAGCATCCGCCTCGGCCGCAAGACGCTCGCCAAGATCAAACAGAACCTGTTCTGGGCTTTCTTCTACAACCTGATCGGCATCCCGATTGCTGCCGGTTTGTTATACCCTGCTTTCGGTCTGGTTCTTAAGCCTGAGCTTGCCGGGTTGGCCATGGCTTTTTCGAGTGTGTCGGTGGTGACCAACAGTCTGCTTTTGAAGCGGTACGCGAAGTATCTCTAGAAATTGCAATATCTGCTTGCCGACGTGGTGGGTGATTATCTGAAATGTAGTGATCAGGGGGGGATTTATGGCGTCGTTGGTGCCAACTTGCCGCATGCAAATTCGTGTCATTCATTTACAGTTGATAAAATGAAAGGGCGGCCGATGGCCGCCCCGTTTGTTTAGTGCTTCGGAACCCGAGGGCAGTGTCCGGAAATGCGTAGATCGATGGTCGGTTCCGGTTCTCTGTCCGGGAACAGATTGTCGTTGTGCAGGCCCCAGCCCGCAGCACTTTTCCGCATTTCGTGAACGATGATAGTGCGGACCAGTTTTTGAGTTTTTTGTACAACGAGCAAGGTTGCTGCCGATAAAGAAATCATGTTGTTACCTCTTAACAGGACTGTGAGCAATTATACAGCCGTTTCAAATGCTAAATGACGGCCGGTTATCGTACGGATATTCAGGCCGCCCAGGTATAATCATCGGCTTCGACACATTCACTTTGGCCTTCAAGAAAAGAGTCCGGTTGGGTATCGACCACCAATTCAGCCAAACCATGACTTATTGACCAAATGCTGCCACAGACAACACACTCATCCAGGCCCTCTGCAAACTGATCAACCTTCATTTTCATTTTCTTCTGTTCATGACTTCCACAGACGGGACATTTCATTGTCTTTCTCCCTTTTTTATTATTTTATACCTTAAATGTTTTTCAATATTACTCCTCGGCCCAGTTCTGTCAAGTCATTTTTTGTATTTTCTCTTTATATAACAGTATGTTACGCTGTATAACATTCTGCCTGTCAGATCGATTGTTTATTTTTTGTGCAAAATAATAGCAAAATCCACAATAAGCCGCCCAAGGTGTTGTTCTTTAAACTCTTTTTCGTAGAACGCGGGTTTGGTTTAAAAGGAACTGTTTATCTTTAATCAGGAGAGCTGACAAATCCTCAACAGTTTTACAAGTACAAGTTAAAGCTTACGGATAAAACAGTCATTGGTGTATACATGGCTGGAATTGAAATTCGACTCCTTTTCATTTACAGTAAGTACTTGTCTGGTTTGCAGGATATCCTCTTATGCGAGTTCAGCGTAAAACCATTATTGGCGTGATTGGGGCTTCCCGGGCCACTGAGCAGGGTCTTGAAATGGCTCGCGTGGTCGGTGCCGAGATTGCACGGCGTGGGGCCGTTCTGGTTTGCGGCGGGCTTGGTGGCGTGATGGAGGCAGCCAGTCGGGGTTGTGCCGAAAGAGGTGGTGAAGTTCTGGGACTTCTGCCTGGATCGCAGGCCGGTACGGCGAATCCTTTTGTCACAATCGCTGTCCCGACCAACATGGGACATGCTCGCAACGTTATTATTGCCCATACTGCCGATGCCCTGATTGCCATTGAAGGCGAGTATGGAACTTTGTCCGAAATGGCCATCAGTTTGAAACTGGGCAAGCCCGTGGTGGTACTGCCCGGTGGACATCAGGTTGCCGGTGTACTGCCAGCCGAAGATCCCTGCACTGCAGTCGATCTGGCGCTCGAAAGACTGGAGAAGGTATGAAACGTCATTTGAGTCATTCGGAAACTTTTTCCAGCCAGTTGATCGAATGGATAAGGGGCAAAAGTCCTATCCTGATCGTCACCCATGACCATCCTGATCCCGACGCACTGGCGTCGTCTTAT
Organism: Desulfuromonadales bacterium; assembly: GCA_030630015.1. Taxonomy (GTDB): domain Bacteria; phylum Desulfobacterota; class Desulfuromonadia; order Desulfuromonadales; family BM103; genus JAQYVZ01. The sequence continues at coordinate 9,614 of DAOVNV010000054.1, forward strand.
GCCCTGCGACATCTTTTCCTGGTCAAGACTGGTCAGGAAGCGACAATTGCTTTCGGGGGCCGGATCGGACGGGGCGAAAACAAGGAAATGGTCAAGCGGCTTGAGGTTCCTACAGTCTCGATCGATGAACTTGACCTGAATGACTTCAATGTGATCTGCATGGTGGATTGCCAACCCGGGACCGGCAACAATTCCATTCCCGCAGATGTGAAAGTCGACCTGGTCATCGATCATCATGCTCTGCGTGGAGAGACCGAGGCGTGCCGTTGGGTTGACGTGCGCCCTGATTATGGTGCGGCAGCGAGTATTTTGTTCGAATATCTGGTTGCCCAGGACGTGAATATCGCCACGAAACTGGCGACTCTGCTTTTTTATGCAATCAAATCTGAAACCCAGAGTCTCGGGCGCGATTGGACGAAGGCCGACCGTGAGGCCTATTTACAACTGGTACCTCTCAGCAATAACCGAATTCTGTATGATATTACGCATCCCAAGTCGCCAAGGGCCTATTTCAGCTACTTTGACAGCGGCTTGAAAAATGCCCGCATTTTCGACGATCTCCTGGTGTTCAACCTCTATCAGGTTGACCATCCGGAAATTGTCGCAGAAATCGCCGACTTTCTGATGCGCACCGAAGGGGTTAACCTGGTACTGGGGATCGGCTGCTACCAGGGGGAGGGGGTTCTGTCCCTTCGGACCAGCACTCCGGAAACCAGGGCTGGTGTGCTGATTCGGACCATCACGGCAGATCTGGGTACGGCTGGCGGCCATGGTATGACGGCCGGTGGACAGATCAGGCCCATGCCCTCAAGCGAGGCGGGGCAGTTGGAACTGGAAGAGCTTCTGGTGTCCCGGCTTTTCGAGGCCCTGGAGCGCGAACTTCCTGAACCCAAGCCTCTAGTCGATCTGTAGCATTGTTCCCAACCGCTTGCATTGACAGACCCCGTGAACTGGAGTATATATCGGGCGCTATGCGACTCCTGACCTCTTTGACGTTCTCCGTAATTTCCCTTGTTCTGCTCTTGCCGGTTTCCGTCCCGGCGATTGTCGAGATTGGCAGAATTGGTCAGGATCCCGTGATTGTCGAAGATGTGTATCAAAGGGAAGGAACTTCCTTTATCGCCATCGACGATGTGCTCTCCGCTCTGGAGATGGAGGGTGACTGGGACTCTGTTGCCCACGTTTTCAGAATCCGGACTTCTCATGGTTGGGCAGTTATCTCTCCGGGAAGCCAGTTTTTGAAGCTCGGTGAAAACTTTGTGCCGATTTCACATCGTCCCCGTTTTATTGATGGCAAACTGCGGGTTTCTGAAACCTTCATTCTGAGACAACTTGCCCCGCTTCTGGCGGAACCGCTTCAGTACCGTAATCATAATCCTTCCGAAACAGTTGTTGCTGAAGATCCCCTCGATCGCTTGTTCGCGTTTTTGCTGCGCAGAAAACCCCAAACGGACGACCGGAGCCAATGGGCCGTGGCTCTTGATCCCGGTCATGGCGGGATGGATTCAGGTGTCATCGGTCCTGACGGGAGCAAAGAGAAAATTGTCACTCTTGCCATCGCCAGGCGGGTTGAGAGACTGCTCAAAATGCACCAGGATGCCCCTGTGGTCTTGACGCGTGACGATGACTATGCGGTCGAGGCTGAACAACGTCTGCAGGCCGTTGTACAGGCCGGTGCGGATGTCCTCCTGTCATTGCATGCCCAGGGCTTTTTCTCGCCGGAACCTCATGGTGTGATGCTGTTTATCCAGCCTGAAACTGAGCGGGATCTCCCGCAAGGGATGACGGGCGAAAATGCCAGTCGCCAACTTGCTGAAGCGCTGAGAGAATCTCTGGTCTCTGCCGGATTTATCGTGGCTGGAGTCATGGAACAACCGGTTCTGCCACTTGGTCGGGGCGACTTGCCCCGTGTTCTGGTGGAAATGGGATCATTGTCCCATTCCGGCGATCTGGCGATGCTGCACGACCCGACCCGGCAGCAGGACCTGGCCCGGGCTCTGTTCGACGGTCTGCAGACTTTTTTTAACCTGAATCCATAACTAGTATCCATCCGGAAACTCTGGATGGGTACAGTGTACGTTTCTGGTTTGGAAACCAGCAATTTTTCGCAAGGTCAAGGAAATCAAACATTTGAGCGGAGGCGTAGTACTTTACGCCGCACAATCAAATGCGCAGATTGACGCCGAGATTGCGAAAAAGGGCGGTTTCCGGACAGAAACTA